>JBKJKH010000137.1:0-2671 GCA_046597595.1 Gemmatimonadaceae bacterium | reverse complement strand
GGCGTCGCGCGCTTCCTCCTCCAGCATCTCGCTGTAGCCGATGATGGCATTGAGCGGCGTGCGCAGCTCGTGGCTCATGTTGGCGAGAAACTGGCTTTTCGCGCGATTGGCCATCTCTGCATCGCGTCGCGCCTCGGTCAGCTCGGTGATGTCGTGATACATCCCCATCAACGCGACCGGTGATTCGTCGGCGATCACGGGAACGCCGAGGATCTCGACGTCCACGTAGGTACCATCCTTCCGGCGGCGGCGACCGATGCCCTTGACCGGTCGGGCCGCGGCGTTGCGACTGTACTGCGCCGCTTCGCCAAGCGTCGTATCATCGGTGATCAGCTCATCGAGGTTACGTCCGATGGCTTCGCTCTCGCGCCAGAGAAAGAGGCGCTCGAATGCCGGATTACACGCGGCGACCTTGTGGTCGGTGTCGAGCTGGACGATGGCGACCGGGCTGTTATTGAGCAGGCTGCGGAAGAACTCGCGTTGCCGTGCCGCTTCTTCCAATAGACGGGCGCCTTCAATGGCGATCGCGGCCTGCGGCGTAAACAGGTTAAGCAGCCGGAGGTCGTCGGGACCGAACTTTCGGTCGGGGTTTGCGTCGACGATCGCAATCGCACCGACGAGCCGCTTGTCGATCATCAGCGGCGCCGCGACGACCGACTTGACCGAGACCGACGCGTACTTGCTGGACCGGCCCATCCACGCGTGATAGTCCGGCACGATCAGCGGCTCCTGCGATTGCGCGACGAACCCCATCGCGCCTTCGCCGATCTTGAGGCGGATGCCTGTCGTGTCACCGCTGACGTTATGACTCGCGGCGACAACGAGCTCCTCCTTCTGCGCATCGAAGATCGCGAGCTCGCCACCTGTCACGCCGAGCAACGTTACCGCGCGCTCGAGCGTCGCCTGGAGGGTCTTCGGCAGCTCGCGCTGGCTGAGCAGATCCGTCATCGACGCGAGCACGGCCTCGTGCTCATCCGCCCGGCGTCGCTGTGAGACGAGCAGCCGCGCGCGTGCGATCGCGATGCTAACCTGATTCGCAGCTGCGGTGAGGATCTCGAAGTCGCTTTCGTCGAAGGCGTTCGGCTCGGTACTCTCGACTGCGAGGACGCCGATGGCGCGGCCGTCGATGATGAGCGGCACGTCGACTTCGGATCCGCTGTTCAGTGTCGGTTCGTAGTTCGACTCGCGGCGCACCTCGGGCGTGTAGTGCAGCTTGCCGTCGAGCAGGGCGCGCTCGGTAATTCCGTGGCCTGGGACGAGGCGAAATCCGGCCTTCGCGGTATTCCACCCGACGCTGGCGACCATCACGCGATCCCCTGTCGCGTCATCCAGCAGGAAGACCCCGAGGAAGGTGTAGCCAAGCGCCTCGTCGCGAAGGCCGTTGACCACGCTCTCGCAGATTTCCTGCTCATTGGTAGCGGCGGCAATCGCGGAGCTCAGCCGGAGCAGGGCAGATTGCCGCCGCGCCATCGCGCCGTTGTGATCGGCCTGCGTGCGTTGACCTGGCGAATCGAGGGCGTCGGTCTTCTGCGCTTGCGTTCGCTTCGTCGGGCCGGTGGTCATAGTCTAGATGTCGGGAAACTGCCTGATGCGCGAAGACGTCCGCATAGTATGCTGCCCGGAGCGTGATCGCGCACGCCCGGGATTACGCAGGAATGGGAGTTCTGCGATGCACGCGGCGCTTGACCACCGGACGAATGTAATTACAGTTATTACATGACCCCACGGGAAATCAAGGTAGCTCGCATCGGCAACTCACGCGGCGTGCGTCTCCCCGCTGATACGCTCGAGCGATACGGCATCGAGGGAAGCGTCGTGATGGAGGAGCGCAGCGATGGCATCCTCCTCCGGCCAGTGGGGCCGGCCGTTGCCAAGTTGTCGTGGGAGGAAACCGCGTGCGACATGGCGGCCTCGGACGAAAACTGGAATGAATGGAATGCCCTGCTGGCCGACGGACTGGACGGGCTGCCGTGGGAGGGTACACGGGCGACGCGGGTCGCGGAACCCGCGCCCGCACCCACTCGGCGGCGACACAAGAAGTGAAACGGTACGAGGTCCGATGGGCAGCGCTCGACCCGAGCGAGGGCGCCGAGATGTCGAAGACGAGGCCAGTCGTCATCGTCAGTCTCGATGCACTGAACGAGCGCCTCCGTACTGTCACCGTCTGTCCACTCACGACGCAGCTGCATCCCGGATGGCGTACTCGTGTTGCCGTTCGCGTAGGCGACCGCAGTGCCGAAATCGCGGTTGACCAGATCCGCACCGTCAGCAAGTCGCGCCTTGGCCGAAAGCTCGGCGCGCTGTCCGAGGTGCAGGCACGTGCGCTGCGACGGTTGATCACCGAGATGTACGGCGAGTAGCGGCGGCCGCTTGCTGTGACGAGCCCTCAGCTCGGCGAACGCCTGGCCGAGGCGCGGTCTATGCCGCTCGAATGGCTTCAACAAGTCGCACGTACGCTTCCACCGCTTCCTCCATCTCCGGCACCGTCACCTGCTCCTCGTCGGTGTGCGCGACGTGAATCGATCCGGGGCCCAGCAGGTATGGTGTGCCCCAATTCGTGAGCGCGGGAATATCCGTTGCAAACGCGGCGACGCACGTCTCGAAGCCGGCTACAGTGCCGAGCCTCACCGCCGGCACCGTGATGCTGCGCTCGAAGCTAGCGCGATCTCCG
>JBKJKH010000018.1:0-5257 GCA_046597595.1 Gemmatimonadaceae bacterium | reverse complement strand
GCATCATCTACCACTACGAGCGCGGCCATTGGAGTGAATGGCACATTCGCATCGCTGGCAGCGACAGTGCATGGCTCAGCGATGCCCTCGGCGACTATGTCGTGACGAAGCTCGTTGCGACACCGTCTGACGTTCCTGACATTGTTTCTCTGCAGCCTGGCCGGGCGCTCACCGTCGCCAGGACGAAGTTCAAGGTCTCCTCCGTTACGCGCGCGCACTACGCCGGCGTCGAGGGGGAACTGCCTTTTGAGTACTGGGACAAGAGTGAGTGCGTCTTCGCCGACTTGGTCACTGAGGGCGGCGACGATGTAGGCACCATCGACTATTCGGAGTCTCCACCGCTGCTGTTCGTGGGTCGTGCTGTTGGATTCGAAGCGCTCCAACTCAGTTTTCTCCGCGAAGAGACCCTCGAGCAGGACGACCGTATGCGCACCAAGGGGCTGAATTGCCCACAGTGCGGTGCAGCTGTCGAGCTGCGAACGGGAGCGCTCGCGCAGGTTGTCGCGTGCAAGTCTTGCGGCTCCATTCTCGATGCCACCGACCCAAACTTGCATGTGCTTCAAAAGGCGGACGCGAGACAGGCCCGGCGCGGGCGGCCTGCGATACCGCTTGGTTCGACGGGGAAACTGAAGGGTCAGCCATGGACCGTTATCGGCTATCAAGTTCGAAGCATCTTCGTAGAGCAGGTGGAGTACTCGTGGCGCGAGTACCTGCTGTGGAATGCAGACCTCGGCTATCGCTATCTCACCGAATATGACGGGCACTGGAACGAGATCAGCACGCTCAAGGGCGAACCGACTCTGGTGTCCGCAGGTGACCAGCCCGTGATCGAGTATCACGGCACGCGCTTCAAGCACTTCCAGACCGCAGACGCAATCACTCAACTGGTACTCGGCGAGTTTCCGTGGCAGGTGCGTTCGGGAGACAGCACCCACGGCATGGATTATGTCGCACCGCCGTTGATGCTCTCGAAGGAAATGACGTCTGAAGAGGTGACCTGGTCGCTGGGCACATACACCGAGCCCGAGCGAATCCGCGAAGCCTTCAAGGTGAAGGAGGACTTTCCTCCACGAATCGGAGTGTTTGCGAACCAGCCCAACCCGCAGCGTCCTGCGAGTGCGTACTGGGGAGGCTTTGGCCTGCTCGTGATTGCTTGTCTCGGAATGATCGTGCTGCGCTGGGCCACCGCGGCGAACAAGGAAGTCTTCGCGAGTACGTATGAGTACAATCGCCTGCGGGGCGGCACCACGGCCTTCGTGACACCCGAGTTCGATGTTGCGGGAGGCGCCTCCAACCTGGCAGTCGACATCAAGACGAACCTCGACAATAACTGGGCCTTCTTCAATCTCGCGCTCATCGGCGCTGATGGCACGGCGTACGACTTTGCGCGCGAGGTGTCATACTACCATGGAGTCGAAGGCGGCGAAGCATGGACGGAGGGCTCTCGCACCGACCGCGTGACGTTGCCGGCGATCCCTCCCGGCCGGTACTACCTGCGCGTGGAGCCAGAGCGCGAGGACTATGGCGCACCATTTTCGTACTCCATCAAGGCCCGTCGTGACGTGCCGAGGGTGTGGCCGTATTTCGTCGCGCTGCTCCTGCTGCTGATTCCACCGGTTGCCCTGACATTTTCGCGTGCGTCATTCGAGGCGAAGCGCTGGAGCGAGAGTGATCATGCACCCACAGCGGCCAACGATGATGAGTGAGGTCGAGTGACCGGACCACGCATCTATCTCGTGTTGGGCCTGTTGCTGCTCGCGACTGCCGGCGCTGCAGAGCTGCGCGGCTGGACGCTGGCACGCGCTTCGGAAGCGAAAGCTGTTCCCCGGTCTGTGCGCGACAACCCGGGTTCGTATCGCCCGCATTACGTCTACCTAGGCTCCGGCTACCGGCGAGGAAAATGACATGAGCACCGCGTTTACCAACCTGCTCCCGAACTTCATTGCGGCGATCGCCTACGCGCTGCTCGGCGTCGCGCTGTTCGGCATAGCGTTCGTCGCCTTCGATCGCCTGATACCCGGCATCATCTGGAAGGAGTTGCTCGAAGACCAGAACACCGCGCTCGCCGTGCTGATGGCGGGGATGGCCATTGCGATGGCGATCATCATTGCTGCGGCAATCCACTGATCGCACATTCAGGCGGACCTCGCGAGGGGTCCGCGATGTCGGCAGCGCTGTTCGTGTCGGTGCTGCTCATTGCGGCATGCGGCCTCATTTACGAACTGGTCGCAAGCGCGCTGGCGAGCTACCTGCTCGGCGACAGCGTACTGCAGTTCTCGACGGTGATCGGGACGTACCTGTTCGCGATGGGCATTGGCAGCTGGCTCTCGCGATATCTCGAGGCGCAACTCGTTGCGCGCTTCGTGGCGATCGAGCTGATGGTGGCGGTCATCGGCGGATTCTCCTCGATGGTGCTGTTCCTCGCGTTTGCCTACACGACCGGGTTTCAGGTCGTGCTGTACGTCCTCGTCGTGCTCATCGGCACGCTGGTCGGCCTCGAGGTTCCGCTGTTGATGCGGATTCTTCGCGATCGATACGCATTCCAGGATGTGGTATCGAATGTCCTGACCTTCGATTATCTCGGCGCGCTCGTCGCGTCGATTGCGTTTCCCATTATCCTTGTCCCGCATCTCGGGCTCGTACGCACCGCGCTGTTCTTTGGCTTGATCAACGCCGTGATTGCGTTGTGGTCGACGTTCCTGTTCGCGTCAGTGCTGCAGTCCAGGCGCGCGCTGCAGGTGACCAGCGTGCTGGTGCTCGCGGCACTCGCCACGGGAATGACCTTCGCCAACCGTATCACGTCGAACGCCGAAGGCAATATCTATGCGGACGACGTGATCTACTCTCGCGACTCACGGTACCAGCACATCGTGCTCACGGCGTGGAAGAGCGACCTGCGCCTGTTCCTGAACTCCCACCTGCAGTTCAGTTCGCGCGACGAGTACCGGTATCATGAAGCGTTGGTGCATCCCGGCCTCGCCGCGGCCAAGGGCGCGCGGCGCGTACTCGTCCTCGGCGGTGGCGATGGGCTCGCGGTTCGCGAGGTCCTGAAGTATCCGGGTGTCGAGCAGGTGACGCTCGTGGATCTTGATCCGGCCATGACGACGTTGTTCTCCACTCATCCGCTGCTGACAAAGTTGAATGGCGGGGCGTTGACATCACCGCGGGTGAAGATGGTGAGCGCCGATGCGTTCGTGTGGCTCGATCAGACCCGGGACATGTTCGACTTCGTAGTGGTCGATTTCCCAGACCCGAACAACTACAGCATCGGCAAGCTGTACACGGCGGCGTTTTACCGGCTCCTGCAGCGGCACCTCGTCGAGGGTGGTTCGTTCGTCGTACAAAGCACCTCTCCCATGTTTGCGCGACGGTCGTTCTGGTCGATCGTCGAAACGCTCAAGCTTGCCGGACTCAACACATATCCATATCACGTGTATGTGCCGTCGTTCGGCGAGTGGGGCTTTGTGCTCGCCACGAAAGGCGTTTACTCCGTACCATCCGCGCTGCCAGCGGGACTCCGTTTCCTTACGCCACTGGCGGTCGCGCAGTCATTCACCTTTCCGCGTGACATGGATCGGATAGGAGCGGAGCCCAACCGGCTGAATGATCAGGTGCTGGTGCGCTACTATGCGGAGGAGTTCGACCAGATCAACCGGTGATGAAGCGGCGTGCATTTTTGGCGGCACTTGCCGCACCGGTTGTCGCGGCTCCAGCAATCGTCGGGCTGTTCCCCAAGTCGCCCAGGCGAATCGCCGGCGGATTTGTGGATGACGGCGGCGCGCTCGGCCATCGTCTCCGCGATCGCCGCGCGATGCCGGCTCCCCGTGAGACTCGTCGCGTGCCGATTGTGATCGTGGGCGGCGGCATGGCAGGTCTCAGCGCGGCGTGGGAACTGGACCGGCGTGGAGTGCGTGACTTTGTGCTGCTCGAGCTCGAGTCGTCAACCGGCGGCAATTCCCGGTGGAGCGAGAACGACATCACGGCGTATCCATGGGCGGCGCACTACGTGCCGGTGCCGAGCGTGAAGGCGACGTTGGTGCGCGAGCTGCTCGAGGAGTTTGGAGTGCTGCGCAATGGCGTATGGGAAGAGCGGCACCTCTGCTTTTCGCCGCAGGAACGACTCTTCCTGCATGGGGAATGGCATGAGGGTTTCGACCCGACCTACGCGTTGGGTCGCACGGAGCGCGACCAGTTCAAGCGCTTTGATGATCTTGTCGCTGCCTTTCGCGCCAGCGCGGAGTTCACGATCCCGATGGCCGACGGTGTGAAGCGCGCATCGCCGCTTGATCGCCTGTCGATGGCCGAGTGGATGCGGGCGCAGCGGCTGGATGGACCCGCGATCCGGTGGCTCGCGAATTATGGCTGTCGTGATGACTACGGCGCGGCGCTCGAGCAGACGTCCGCATGGGCCGGAATTCACTACTTCGCTTCACGCGAGCACGAGGAGCAGGGACCCCTCACGTGGCCCGAGGGCAATGGATGGATTGCTCAGCGCCTTATCGCGAAGCTGAAGCGCTACATCGAAACGAATGCTCCGGCCTATCGCATCGAGCGCAGGGGAGCCGGATGGCGAGTGCTCACTCCGAATGTTGCCTTCGTCACCGAGCAGGTGATCTTTGCGGCGCCGACCTTTCTTGTTCCGCACCTGGTTGCGGATCTCGCCTCGCGGCGGACGCCGCTGTCGTATTCGCCGTGGCTCACCGCGAACCTTACGCTCGAGCGCTGGCCGAAGGAGCGCGGACGGGGCGTTTCACCCGCGTGGGACAATGTCATCTATAACTCACCCGCGCTGGGCTACGTCGTTGCGACGCATCAGTCCCTTCGCACGCGTGAGGAGCGCACGGTGTGGACGTACTACTGGTCGCTGTCCGAGCTGTCGCCTGTCAACGCGCGCAAGCTCCTGCAAGCCAGAAGCTGGCATGACTGGACGGAGTTGATCCTGGGCGATCTCGCGCGGGCGCATCCGGACATTCGCGAGTGTGTGTCACGCATGGACATCATGCGGATGGGGCATGCGATGGTGCGTCCGACGGTGGGCTTTTTGGGTGCGACAGTGGATGCCGCGAAGCTGGAATTGCCGGGACTGCATCTGGCGAATTCCGACCTGAGCGGGCTGTCGATCTTTGAGGAGGCGCAGTATCGAGGGGTGTCGGCCGCTCGCAGAGTGATGCGGTAGTCAGCGGACGGTCTGGCGCGTTGATGCTCTCGAGACTTTCACACCGCCTTGACACCGGTAGCGTATGCGTCCCTCTTGTCT
>JBKJKH010000653.1:0-3674 GCA_046597595.1 Gemmatimonadaceae bacterium | reverse complement strand
CATCAGGATCGAGTCGTCGTTCCCCGTATAGAGCGCGATGTCATCACGGGATGAATCGGCGACGGCGCGGATCACTTCGAGGGTCCGGTAGCGGTCAAACGGCGCGACCTTCACGCCCACGACGTTGGGAATGGCGACGAAGTGCCGCCAGAAGGAGTAGGTCAGTTCACGCCCGCCCACCGCGGCCTGGAGATAGAACCCGACGAGTGGCATGACCTCGGCAACCTCCCGACAGTGCGCGAGCAGTTCGTGCTCGGAGGCATCGGGCAAGGCGCCTAACGACAACAGCACGGCGTCATAGCTGAGGTCATTCGCCAATTCGGCTTCCGCAACGGCCTGCGGAGTGGAACCCATCGCTCCCGCAATCAGGACGAAGGGGGATGCCGAAGCGGGCGTGCGCCACTCTGCAGCCGTCGATGCCGCGAGTTCAAGTACCGGCCGCAACAATCCATGCCTGGGTTCGCGGATGGCGAACTGCGTCGAGTGGACGCCGACGGCAATGCCGCGGACGCCGGAATCGATGTAATAGCGCGTGAGGGCGCGCTGCCGCCGCTCATCGAGCGTGCGCGATGCGTTGAGCGCAAGCGGATGCGCGGGGATCGCGCCGCCCGCAAGCAGGGCATCTCTCACGGCGGTCAAAACCGCCCTGCCCGTTCTTCAAAGTGTGTGGGCTTGCCCAGGCGCGTTCCGCCGCGCTGGACCCACTCCGCCACCCACTCGACGAGCGTGTCGGTGGAAACGGTCGGCTCTCCAAACAGGCTGCGTGAGAGCGCGGTGTTACTGAGCAGCGCGTCGGGCGCCTCTGTGCCCTCGATGGTGACCTCGCGCGAGAGCAACACGCCGAAGCGCGCTGCAGCGTCCCGCACCCGGACGACATCCGGTCCAGTAACGTTGACGACAAAAGGCGGAGCGGAGGCCAGCGGAAGGCAGGCGATCGCCTGCGCGTTCGCGTCGCCCTGCCAGATGACGTTCGCGGATCCCATTGTCACGCTCACCGGCATGCCGGCGTAGACGCGCATCGCAACGTCAACGAGCACGCCATAGCGAAGGTCGACGGCGTAGTTGAGCCGGACAATCGCGACGCGTGTTCCGCGTGCGAGTGAAGCCTGCTCGAACACGTGTTCGCGCTCGACGCACGATCGTGCATAGTCGCCCACCGGACTGAGGACATCACCTTCGCGCGCTCCGCCCCGCGCAACGGAGCTAAATGCATACACGTTGCCGGTCGAAAAAGCGACGATGCGCGAATCCTTGTAGCGCGCGGCGACGAGACCGGGGACGACAACGTTCGCGATCCGCGTGCGCTCCGGCGAATCGGCGGTGCCAAACTTCTGCCCCGCCATGAAGATCACGTTGGGGGCATCCGGAAGCGGTGCGTGCGCCTCGGAGAGATCCGCGCGTACCACCGCGACTCCGTGTCGTTCCAGCATCGCGCACTGGTCGGCATTCCCCCAGCGCGAGACAGCGAAGATGGTCCGCTCGTCGCCGAGCGTGTCGGCGGCGCGCTGCAGCATGCGCACGAGCGAGGGTCCCATCTTGCCACCGGCGCCGAGGACGGCGACGTCGCCGGGTGCTGCACGCATCGCGTTGAGCACCGCGTCCGTGGGACGTGATAGTCGCTCCTCGAGCTCCTCGTCGGTGCGCGGCGCCAGTTCGATCAGGCGCGCAGGAAGTCCGGCTGCCAGTCGCGAATGGACTTCTTGATCTCGTCGCTCTTCGAGAGATCTCCGGCGAGGCACCGCTGCACGAGCTCGGGCAATTCTGCGTCCGAAGCAAAGCGAAGTGCGACGAGCTGACGCAGCGTCAGCCCGCCGACGCGGTCACGCAACTCGACAGGAAGCACCTGAGCGAGGCGCTGCCGCATCTCGAGCCTGATGACCCGGTTCTGCACGACGAGCGCCATGGATCGCGCGGCGAGCAGTGCGCACCCGAGCGCAGTCGCGAGGACGAAGCTCCAGGCGGTGTCGGTAGACGGGGCGCGCACGAGCGCCACCAGCCGCACACCCACGTTCACCAGGAGCAGGAACAGCGAGTAATGGTACAGCGGGAAAATCCGCCGGTGGGTCGCGTAGTTCTGTGGTCGTGCTGCCATGTATCCTGCCCGGGTGTGGAATGAAGACGAACTCGCAAGATGCCCGTGCGGGCCGATCGACGCTACGGCTGAGCGGCACCGGTATCGCGCGCGTGCCGCTTCACCCGGGCGACGAGTGCATTCAAGCCCTGCTCGCGCGCGGCGAGGCCGATGCCGTCCATCATGCGCCGTGCGACATCGGCGGGCAGCGCGAGCGCAGTCGCGGGCGGCTGGTCGTTGATTGCGCTGAAGAGGATGCTGAGAAACGCGGCGACAGTCGGTGACTGCTTGACGTTGACGTCAGCCCAGAAATGCAGAAGACCATCGCGCAGCTCTGGATAGATATCGACAGGCGTCTGGCATTCCGGCACGGAAAACTGCCCGCGCGGGAGCTCGCGAAAGCGCTCGGGAACCGGCTCGAGCCGTCGCGCGTAAGCAACAAGCGCCTGCATTTTCTCCTCGCGCGCCATCTGTTGAAACCGGCTGAGGATCCTGTCCACAGACGGCGGAAGCGGATCCTGCGGGACCTCAGCGTCGTTCATGTCCGCGGGAATAGGTGTTGCGAAGCAGACCGGACGCCGATTCACAAGGCGACTGCGCTGCGCTTAGTTTCACGAACATCTTTCACACCATCAAATGCTAATACGCAAAGCCTCAGCACAGTGGGAAGGCGGCCTCAAGGGCGGAAAGGGCAGCTTCAACGGAGAAAGCGGTATCGTTCAGGGTGCTTTCGATTTCGGCAACCGCTTCGGAACAACCAAGGGCACCAACCCCGAAGAGCTGATTGGCGCGGCACATGCCGCGTGCTTCAGCATGGCACTGAGTGGCAGCCTCGAAGCCGCCGGTCATGTACCGACCAAAGTCGCGACCGACGCTGCCGTGACGGCGGACAAGGATCCGGCTGGCGGCTTCATGATCACCGGCATCAAGCTCACGGTTCGCGCAACGGTGCCCGGCATCAGCGACGCCGTCTTCCAGGAGAAGGTCGCCGCGACGAAAACCGGTTGTCCAATCAGCAAGGCGCTCGCCGCAGTGCCTATCGAGGTTGTCGCAACGCTGGAGTAGCGCGAATCAGCTCCCGATAGCTGCAGTTGCCTTGCGGCGGCTGCTCCGGTACTCGGCTTGGGTATCGCACGCATCACAGTTTCCGCACTCCCACTCGGGGGCGGTATCCTCGCCGAAGTGCTCGAGAATGAATCGCGTACGGCACTCGGCGGTGTGGCAGAAGCGGACCATCGTGCGCAGCTTTTCCTGGTCCTTGGTGCGCCGCTCCTCGTAATCCAGGAGGTCGGCGCTGAGGTCGACGGCAGTGAGGTCATCCTGCAATCGCTCCCACCGGCCGCCGCGATGCTCACGAACGAGTCCGTGCTTCTTGAGCAGCAGCAGGACGATCTTCGCTTTCCGCCGCGCCACACCACTCTGCTCGGCCACGTCATCGAGTGAGACGGGTTCCAGCTTGGCGTACCGTTGCAGGACGAGCGCGACGTGGGCCGCCTCCATCACCTCGGGATACTTGCCACCGAGGAAGTACGACTGGATGCGCTTGTCCTCGACACGGTAGAACACCGTGCAGGTCGCCGGCAACCCGTCGCGTCCGGCGCGC
>JBKJKH010000364.1:0-2780 GCA_046597595.1 Gemmatimonadaceae bacterium | reverse complement strand
ACGTGGTCGGTCGCCCCGGTTGCAGTTGATACCTGCAAGCGCGACGAAGCCAAAACACAGGCCGACCATCCAGCGGGTCGATGCGATGCGCCGTACAAAAATCATGGCATCCTCCTTGGAACGCCTGTCATGAGCCGCTTCCGGTCCTCCAGTAACAGAACCTCAATGTACATGTTCGGAGTGGCATGCGAACAACCACGATGGCGAAGAACCCACGCGATGACGAAAAATCCACTTGACGACAGTTCATGTTTTCTGCATCTGTTAAGCTTGCGGCCGGATCCGCGTGCGCGATCGCATGTATCGATCACCGCTTCGCCACCAATTCAAGAGAGGTCCTCATGGGAAGCACCTTCTCTCTCCGCGCACGAACGTCGGCGCTCGCGCTTTCCCTCCTCGCTGCCACACCTGCCCTTGCGCAACAGTCCAAGCCAATCGACCGGTTACGCCTGTTCTCAAGCGACAGCACTGCTGTCGCTAACGACGCCGCGCTCTCGCCCGACGGCAAATGGCTGGCCGTATCCGTGATGAGCTCCCCGGCAACCGCAAGCCTCTCGGTCATACGCGTGGCTACCGGCAAAGCGCATCGGCTGACGCCGGCCGGGCACTGGGACGACAACATCCAGTGGTCCCCGTCTGGCGACCGCATCTACTTCGTCTCTAACCGGCCCGCTCGGGCGGGAGACCGCAACTATTACGGCATGGTGGTGTCCTTCAATGCGCAAACCGGTCGCGCGGCCGGCGAGCCGCGTCAGATAACGACCGATGCAGTGAACAGCGGCGTACGCGTCGCGCCCGACGGAAGGACGTTGGCGTATGTTGACGCCGCAGATCGTCGGCTGCTGAAAGTTGTGCCAGCAGCGGGTGGCGCGGCCCGGGTCGTTACTCAGATGCCACCGCGGTCGGGAAACGTAGCGTGGAGTCGCGACGGCAAGCACTTGTTATTCCTGACGACCGTGCCTGACCAGTCGCTGCGATTGTTGCATCGGGTTCCGGTCGCAGGCGGTGAAGTCGTCGTCGTCAGCCGCGATCTCCCTCTAGGTCAGCTAGCCGTCGGCCCGGGCGCGGAGACCTTCCTTACCCAGGAAAACGGCGACGGTCCACGGGACCGCAGGTTCAACTTGATCGATCGGCATGGCGTGGTTCTCGGAACCATCGCGACCAACCGGAACACACGAGGCACCCAGATCACACCCGATGGCCGTAGCATCGTGGCGCTTGAGGCGAATATTGTGGCGCCCACGCGAATCATGCCGATTGAAGGCGGCGCGTTCCGCGAAGTCACCGCACCGGTGACCTACGACTGGGTAATGAGCTGGAGTGTCGACGGCTCGACTCTTTACACGTGGACGGAGCACAAGGGAGCAGCCGTGCTCGCCGCGGTGCCAGTGAGGGGCGGCGCGCCAAGGACGTTTCCGGAGCGCAAAGGATGGGGCGCGGAAGGCGCCAACAGCCGTTATTTGTTCGAGGCGACACGACGCGACGGCGCCAAACCGCGTAAACTAGCGGCGATCGACCTGCGCGATGGCACGCGCCACGTGATCTCTGAATCGCTGCCGGGCGTGAACCTGATTTTCCCGTACGGGCCAGGCGGGACATGGGGAGTGCACGATGATCTGTACTTCTTCGAGCGACACGGGGATCGCCTGGAGGTGAAGGCGTGGCGCGGTCCCGGCGACGTCCGCACACTGCGAGTACTGCCGGCGACGCTCGCTGGCCGAACCAGTGTCGCCGTTCATGGCGACCGGGTGGTATGGCAACAGGAGCGTGGCGATAGCGCCGACATCATGATCGCCGACGAGCGGGACAGAGAGTCGCGACGACTCCTGACGATGGCGATGACGCCGGGAACCAACGAATTGGCCTTCTCCCCTGACGGGGGGTTGCTTGCGCTCCACTACTCGCGCGGCCCCGGCTCTCCCGATCTGATGGCATTTGTTGATCCGTCGGGCCGCGTTCCGCCGCGAATCGTTGACACCGGCCTCAGCTACTGGTACTGGCCTCGCTGGCTGCCAGACAACAGCGGCGTGCTCGTTGTCGGCGGAGGCGCGGGTGCCGAGGCACACGTCGCGCGCATTCCAGTTGCGGAGGGCGCGCAGACGGTGAACATCACTCGGAGCGACCCCGCGTCAAAGTGGGGATTCGAGGTGTCGCCTGATGGAAAGTTCATCGCATACCCGGGCGAGGTTTCGAAGGGGAGCCGGGTGTGGCGGATAAATCTTGTTCGCGCGGCGCGCTGACCGACGGCGCTGCTGGCGAAGTGCAGACTCAAAACTGAATTGCTGATGACAACCTGTGAGATGTAGATTCCGGTCATGATCGCGCGTGCCCTGACTCGTGATGAGGTGACAGGCTGCCTCGTCGGCGCTCAAGCCGAGATTCTCGGATTGGGCGTGAAACGCCTGGCGCTGTTCGGTTCCGTCCAGCGAAATGCCGCGCGCCCGGACAGCGACGTGGACGTGCTGGTTGAGTTCCAGCCAGGCCAGAAGACATACGATCATTTCGTCGCGCTCGGCGATCTGCTTGAGCGCGTGCTGAGTCGACCGGTAGAGCTCGTCACAGCCGAATCACTGTCGCCCTTCCTGAAGCCGCACATCCTCGCGGAAGCCAAGGATGTCGTTCGAGCCGCTTGAGTTCCTGCGGCATATTCTCGTCGAGTCGGACTATCTACTTGCGGCCAGCGCCCAGGTGACGCGCGAGCAGTTCGAGCGCGACGAGACAGGCTTGATTATTGTTGACAAGCTATCAGACGTGAGATAGATGCATCTTGCTCCACTCAC
>JBKJKH010000432.1:0-4464 GCA_046597595.1 Gemmatimonadaceae bacterium | reverse complement strand
ACCGCCACCGGCGTGAAGCTCGCGTTTCGCGTGGATGAAGGTCGGCGCCTTGCCGTGTCCGGCGTGAAGATCGAAGGCAACAAGGCTCTCTCGCAGAAGGAGATCGTCGCCGCGCTGAAGACGAAGCCTGAAGGGTTCTGGTGGTTCCGGAGCGGCGAGTTCAAGGACGACAACTACGCGGGCGACCTCTCCGAGCGACTTCCGGCGCTGTATGCGTCGAAGGGAATGATCGACTTCGAGGTGCTGCGTGACACGATGATCGTTGATCGTGAGCACGGCAAGGCACTGCTGCAGATCACGGTGAGTGAAGGGCCGCAGTACGAGATCGGGGCCTTCGAGGTTGAAGGGAACACCCGGTTCTCGAGCGAAGACATCAACCGGTTTTATCCGTTTGGCGAGCAGAGCGTGTCGCTGCGGGACCGTGTGGGTGGCATGGTGCGACGCGTGCGCGGCGCCCCCAAGAATGTCTTCGACCGGTCGCGCTGGAATGAGGCGACGGACCGCCTCAAGACGGCGTATAGCAACGAAGGCTATATCTACGCGCAGGTGCGGCCGATTCTCGATCGCAAGAAGGTGGGCGCGGACAGCGTGCCGATCGTCGACCTTCGCTGGCAGATCGACGAGCGCCAGCCCGCGATCGTGAATCGTGTCGAGATCTACGGCAACGATTACACGCAGGAGCAGTGCATTCGCGATCAGCTCGTGTTGATTCCGGGCGATGTGTTCAACCAGGACCGGCTCATCCGCTCCTACCAGAACATCGCGAACCTTGGATTCTTCAACACGCCGCTGCCGCCTCCCGACACGCGCACCGCGAATGACCAGGGCGATGTCGACCTCATCTTCAAGGTGACGGAGAAGCGTACGGGTAACATCAATTTTGGCGCCTCCGTGGGTGCGCAGGTTGGCGTCGGAGGCTTCATCGGCTTAGACCAGCCGAACCTGTTCGGCATGTGCAAGCGTGGATCCCTGCAGTGGCAGTTCGGATCGACGGTGAACGATTTCAACCTCAGCTACACCGATCCCAACATCAAGCGCTCGCTCGTCTCGGGCACCGCGACGGCCTATCACTCGGTGAACCGTTTCCTGATTGCGAACGTCGGCCGCAGCATCCGGACCGGTGGCTCGCTCCAGATTGGCCTGCCCGTGCCGCGTTCCCGGTACACACGCGCCTTCATCTCGTATGGCGGTGAGAAGGTGCAGTTCGGGAATGGCGGATTCCTGCGCAACCAGTTCTCCAGCTGCTCGAACTGTTTCCGCTCGACCCTTGGCTTCTCGACACAGCACGACACGCGCATCGACCTGCCGTTCGCCACTGGCGGTGGTCTGCAGTCCGCGTCGCTGAACTTCAACGGTGGTCCGCTCGGCGGCACGGCAAAGTTCGCGCAGTTCCGTACGGAGCTGAAGGGCTACGCGCCGCTCGCGCAGTTCGGCGGCAACCGCCCCGGCTCATCGCCCATCAAGATCGCGGCGGGCCTTGCTGCGCGCGCGGGAGCCGTGTTCGGGGATCCTGGTCCGTTCATCTACTCACAGGGCTTCGCGCTCGGTGGCGTGCAGTATGGTGAGCAGTTGCGCGGCTATCCGGAGTTCAGCATTACGCCGGATGGTTTCCTGTCGAACTCCTCATCAGCCCAGGCCAGCCTGAACTCCTTTGGTCGTTCGTTTTTCACGACGACTGCCGAAGTGGGTGTCCGTTTCAATCAGATGATTTACCTGAGCTCGTTCGTGGATGCCGGTAACGTGTGGCGTCGCGCGAGCGACTTCGACCCTTCGCGACTGTTCCGCGGCGCCGGCTTCGGGGCGTCCGTCGTGACGCCGCTGGGGCCACTCGGGCTCGACTACGCATATGGTTTTGATCGCCGCGACGTTCTCGGACGACGCGAACCCCGCTGGCAGTTCCATTTCCGGCTCGGCCAGCTTTTCTAGGGCGCGACAGGCGCTCACGTTTCATTCGCCGGACTACAGGGAGTTTTTTCATGTCGATGATCACGCGCGCGCTCGTCGTTGCGACGCTGGCGCTGTCGCCCGCGGCGCTCAGCGCGCAGGCCAAGTTCGCATTTGTCCGTTCCCAGGCGATCCTCGAGGCCGCACCGGGCCGCTCGGATGCGGAAGCGCAGTTGAACAAGGAGCTGCAGGGATTCGAGACCGCTGCGAAGCAGATGCAGGATTCACTGCAGCGGATGGTGGAGTCCTACCAGAAGGTGCAGGGCACGCTGACGGTCGCCCAGCGCGAGACGCGCGAAAAGACGTTGCGTGACAAGCAGCAGGAGTTCACGCAGCGCGACCAGGGAATGCGTGAGCAGGCGCAGCGCCGCCAGGCGGAGCTCGTGCAGCCGATTATTGCGCGGGTGCGCGAAATCCTCGATGAGATTCGCGTGTCAGACGGTTTCACGGCGATCTTCGATCTCGAGGCGCAGGGCCAGCCGGTGCTGACGTACGACAAGAACCTCGACATCACGGATCGCGTGATCAATCGCCTGAAGATCATGGGTGGAGTGAGCGGTGGGGTTGCCACCCCGTCGCGACCGGCTGGTGCGCCCGTTGCGGCGCCGGCGGGTGTCACGCGGCCAAAGCCATAAGCTCGTGACCGGGCGCGGCGCTGCCGCCGCACCACCCACTGCTTCGCCGGCGCTCACCGCGCGCGAGATCGCCGACCTTGTCGGCGGCCGCGTCGAGGGTGACGCCGGCGCGGTTGTTCGTGGCATCGCGCCGCTCGAGCGCGCGGGCGTGGAAGAACTCAGCTTTCTTGCCCTCGCGAAGTACGTTCCCGCCTTTACTGCAAGCAGCGTTGGCGTGGTGCTGATCTCGCCGGACCTGGCTGCCTCGGCGGGACAGCCGCGGGCCCGCATTGTCGTAGACAAGCCGCAGGAAGCCCTGCTCGCGGTGTTGCCGCGCTTTCATGCTGCGGCAGCGCGCGTTGCCGGCATCCATCCGTCGGCGCAGATCGGACGTGGCGCGCGTATCGGCGCACGCGTGACGATTGACGCACATACGGTGATCGGCGAGGACGCCGACATCGGTGATGGCGTGTGGATCGAGGCGAACGTCGTTGTTGGCGCGCACGTGCGCATCGGGAGCGAATCGCATCTGTATCCCGGCGTCACGCTGTACCCGCACACCGTTCTTGGAAGCCGGGTGAATGTGCACGCGGGCGCGCGCCTCGGCAGCGACGGGTTCGGGTACGTCTTCCGCGGCGGAGCGCACGAAAAGATTCCGCATGTCGGGCGCTGTCTCGTGGAGGATGACGTCGAGATCGGCGCGAATACGACGATCGATCGTGGGAGTATCGATGACACCATCATCGGCGCGGGGACGCGGATCGACAATCTCGTGCACATCGCGCACAACGTCCGTATCGGGCGGCTCTGCCTGATCATGGCGCAGGTGGGTATTGCCGGCTCCACGCGAGTGGGGGATGGGGTGATCCTGGCCGGTCAGGCTGGACTGCAGGGACACGTGACGCTTGGCGCGGGAGCGCGCATTGGGGCGCAGGCCGGCGTCTTTGGCGACGTTCCGGCTGGCGAGACGTGGTCCGGGTATCCGGCGCGCCCGCACAAGGAGGCGCTTCGCGCGCAGGCCGTGCTCTTCAAGCTGTCCGCGGTGTGGCGTCGCCTGGAGCGACTGCTCAGCGGCAGCGACGACGGGCCTCGGCCGTGACGCGCCCCGCGGTGAACACGAATGGGAACGCGGACGCTGGCGGCCGCCGGACGATTCGCGAGGCCGTGACAGTGACCGGTGTGGGCCTGCACCTTGGGCAGTCTTGCCGGCTGACCTTCAAGCCGGCCGCGCCGGGAGATGGCGTCGCCTTCGTTCGTGTCGATCTCGCGGGGGCGCCGACGATCCGGGCCAGCGTGGAGAACGCCGTCCTCAGCGAACGGCGGACGCAGCTGGGCGAGGGGGAGCGCGCGCTGCACACGGTGGAGCATGTGCTGGCTGCGGTATCCGGTGCCGGTGTCGATGATATCCTGGTCGAAATGGACGCCTCCGAGCCGCCGATCATGGATGGCAGCGCGAGTCCGTTCCTCGAGGCGCTTGTCGCGGCGGGCATTGTCGAGCACGGCGGCGCGGTGCAGTATCTCGATCTCACCGAAACGATTCAGGTGAGCGATGGGGAGGCCACGTACAAGGCGCATCCTGCGACGGCGCTCGAGCTGGACGTGACGATCGAGTTTCCGCACCCCTTGATTGGGCGCCAGCACGGCGCATATACCCTGTCCAGGGACACGTTCGCGCGCGAGTTGGCACCGGCCCGCACGTTCGGCTTTGTGCGCGAAGTGGAGTCATTGCGTGAGAAAGGGCTGATTCGCGGCGCGTCGGTTCACAACGCGATCGTGCTCGACGAGACGGCGGTGGTCGAGAACGCGCTGCGCTGGCCTGATGAGTTCGTGAGGCACAAGGCACTCGATTGTGTCGGGGATCTGGCTCTGGCGGGAGGCCGGCTGCGCGCGCGCATCGTGACGCACC
>JBKJKH010000311.1:0-3074 GCA_046597595.1 Gemmatimonadaceae bacterium | reverse complement strand
GCTCGATGGGATTGACCCGTTTTCGTGGACGCCTAACTCGCCATAGTTTAGGGGCGGAGGTGTTTCATGACCAGCAAGCGGAAGGGCGTGGTTGGACATCGAGCACGGCGTGACTTCACCGCCGAGTTCAAGGCCGAGGCGGTGCGGATGGCCTTGGGGCGCAAAGCCGGGGTGACGATGACGCAGATCGGCCGGGAGTTGGATGTGACGGCGGACCAGTTGCGGACTTGGATTGCCGCGGCGCGACAGGCTGAGGGGGCCCCGATCACGGCGCGGCCGGATGAATCGCTCGAGCAGGAAGTCCGTCGGCTCCGACGCGAGGTGGCGGTGTTGCGGCAGGAGCAGGCGTTCGCAAAAAAAGTGGCGGTGTACTTCGCGAAGGAGTCGCAGTGAGGTATGCCGTCATCGCACGCCATCGGGGCGAGTTCCCCGTGCGACTCATGTGTCGGATGCTCCAGGTCTCGCCGGCGGGCTTTTACGCCTCGCGCACGCGTCCGCTCGCGTGGCATGCGGTGCTCGACGAGGTGCTGCTCGCCCACGTGCGATCGCGCATGAGGCGAGTGGGCAGACATACGGCGCGCCCCGGGTCCGGCAGGAGCTGCACGCGGAAGGACTTCCGGTCAGCACCAAGCGAGTCGCGCGACTCATGCGCGCGGACGGCCTCGTCGCGCGGCGGCCTGCGGCGCCTCGAGTGACCACGACCGACTCACGCCACCCCGAGCCGATCGCACCGAATCGCCTGGCTCGCCAGTTCGCTGTGCACGGCGTGGCGATGAATCGCGTGTGGGTCAGCGACATCACCTATGTGCCGACGCGACAGGGGTGGGTGTATCTCGCCACCGTGCTCGATCTCGCGTCACGCCGCTGCGTCGGGTGGGCGATGCGCGACACGCTCACGGTGGATCTCGCCCTCAGTGCCCTGCGCATGGCGCAGGCGGCGCGACGGCCCGCGGCCGGCCTGATGCACCATTCGGATCGTGGGAGCCAGTACGCGGCGGGCGAGTATCAGACGGAGCTCGCGGCGCACGGGATGATTGCCAGCATGAGTCGCCGGGGCGACTGTTACGACAACGCCGTCGCGGAGAGCTTCTTCGCAACGCTCGAGTTCGAGTTGATCCTGCGGAACGACTGGCGCACCAGAGCAGACGCACGCCAGGCGGTCTTTCGCTATATCGAGACGTGGTACAACCCCAAGCGGCGACACTCCACGCTCGGCTACGTCAGTCCTGCCGTCTACGAAGCGCAGTTGCACGAGTTGCACGACGCCGCGTAGTTCCTATCAGCCACGCGTCCACCAAATCGGGGCAAGTTCAGCGAGCTGTGAGTGGCCACATGACAGTACTCGGGGGTCACTGATTTGACGTCGTGTCGGCAAGTGACAGCAATTGGGGGTCGGCCCTCGGCGTCATCGACGGAGGTCGTGGCGCGGATAGTAGTAGGTGAGAATCGCGAGGAGCGGTTGCGCGTCCGGCGCGCGGCGACGCAGCGCCGAGCAGCGGATTTCGTTCGCGCCGAGATCAACCTCGGCCCGGACAAGGCGATGGCACCAGTGCGGATCGACGGGCCAGTCGTGGCCGAGCAGGGTGATGCGGCCGGCCGCGGAGGTCCGGCGGATGAACACCACGGTACCGGCCGGGACGACGCTGGGCTGAAACGCCCATCCGTCGCGCCAGGCGTGGCGGGTGGGCGCGGCGGCGATACGCTCCGCGAGGCGCGTGCGTTTCGCCAAGAGAAACCGCGCGCTCTGCGTCATGAGCGCGCGCCGGGAGCCGTAGTGAAATCGCTGCCAGACTTTGGCGGTGTAGAGGCCATTGAAGTGCTCGATCGCATTCTGGAGCCCGAACTCGTACGGCGCGACGAACACCGGGGTGACGCCGAGCTGGAGACAAAAGCGCGTGACGCGCCCGAAGACATCGGCAAACTGATGCGCGCCCTGAAAGCGTGTGTCGTTGTCAAACTGTGCGTAGTGCGGCCGGCCGAACTGCTCCCAGTGGGACTGCAGGCAGGGCAGGATCGCCGTGGTGGTCGCGCTCGCGAGCGGCCAGGCCGCCGGCAGACCGCCGCGCAACGAGACGCCGGTGAGCACATCGAGCAGCGGCCCGTCCTCGAGCTTGAAGTCCTCGATGACGTCGAACGCATCCAGCTCGACCTCGCCGCGCGCGACGAGCGGCAGATGCCACCCCGGGGGTGGGGCGGGCCGCCGCACGCGACCCGCGCGATCGACGGCGCCATGGCGGGCAAGAATCCGCGCGATGGTACGCTCCGCTGGGACCGCCGTCGTGGCGGACCGCTCCTGCAAGGCGCGCTGGATCGCGGCCGCGCCGTACTCGCCCAACGCGCTCGTCTCACGCAGGTGCTGGCGGAGCGTGAGGACCTCCTGCTCGACCGCCGGGGCGGTGCGGTGCGCCGGGGTCCGCGCGCCAGTGGGCCGATCGCGCCAGTCGACCCGATCCAAGCGGGTGCCCCCGGCGCGCGCCACCCAGCGCTGTACCGTGTGCAACGTCACGTCAAACCGTCGGGCCACCTCGCGTTGCGCGACGCCGTGCCGCACGGCGGTGACCATCGCTCGACGCTGCGCCGCCTGCCGCGCCGCGTCTTTTTGTCATTCCACACCCCAATGCCTGAACGAGTTTTCCCTCAAGTTAGTGACCCCCGATTACTGTCACCTACCTGACCCCCGATTACTGTCACCTCGCCCATAACGTCTTTCTACAGGTCACCGCTACTCCCTATGGCCTCCTGCTTCAAAATCTGACTAACCCACTCCGTCCTGCCTTCACGCGCCTGCTGCATCCGGGAAAAGGCTACACCGGCGGCGAGGCATTCTTCGCCGCCGCGGGCGAAACTGCGACGCCGCCGCTGGTGTACGTCGATGATTTGGAGGCACAGGCACTCGGAGGACAGTCCGATGAAGCACCCACCTGGCTCCGGCGGTCCATCGCTTTCTTCGTGTTCGCGGCGACCGCCCATCGTGTGCTTACTGGTACGCCTCCCAGGAACGGCTACAAGTATCTCTGCCACACCTCGGCCAAGCAGCAGGTGCACAGCCGACGTACCGAAGGATCAGCTCGGAC
>JBKJKH010000275.1:0-8234 GCA_046597595.1 Gemmatimonadaceae bacterium | reverse complement strand
TGCGGCGGCAAAGACAGTCTCGCCTGGCTCCATTTTCCCACCGGGGAACTCCCACAGACCGCCGTGTCGCTTCTGGAGTGGCCTCTGGCACACCAGATATTTCCCCCCACGATCCACCACGGCGGCCAGGACCCGGATCTGCATCGCGGGAAGATGAAGTACGCCTCTGACGAAGACCAGGGAGCGGACAGTGGCTCAGTGGCTCAGTACTCTCAGTTCCAAGAAATGCGCGGCGACACTCACGACTTCTCTCCCTTCGCAGGCCCGGACCATCCCTGAAGGCCCTCGAACTGGAGAGGTACGGCCGGTAGATTTGGGGATCTCCCTTACGGTGGTTTGAAGGTGCCTGAGCGTCGATTCAACGAGGCGGAGGTCGCGGCGATCTTCGAGCGCGCGACCGAGTCGCAGCAGGTCGTTCATGCCCCGCTGTGGGCGGGGGAGGGAATGACCCTCGCCGAGCTGGAGGACATCGGGAGTGAGGCCGGGATTGCGCCGGAGCTGGTGCGACACGCGGCGACGGTGATCGAGCGCGGCGGCCCCACGACGGTGCGTCGCTTCCTCGGATTGCCGGTCGGCGTGGGTCGCAACGTTCATCTCAACCGAAGCCTGTCGGACCACGAGTGGGAGCGGCTGGTGGTGGACCTGCGCCAGACGTTCGATGCGCGTGGCGTCGTCGGGCAGGACGGGTCGCTGCGGCAATGGACCAACGGCAATCTGCAGGTGTTCCTCGAGCCGACGGCGACCGGCCATCGCGTGCGCCTCCGTACCGTCCGCCGCGAGGCGCTGAGCCTGATGGGCGGCGGTCTCGCGACGGTAGCCATCGCGGCGACGGCGGCGCTCTCCGCGGTGCTGCGCGGTGCCGATCCGGCCTCGGTAGCGTCGTTAGGCTTGCTGGCGGCAGGGGGCGCGGCCGTGTTCGCGGCCTGCGCGTTCCCGTTGCATGGCTGGGCGCGGCTCCGCGAACGGCAGATGCAGGATGTTGCGG
Organism: Gemmatimonadaceae bacterium; assembly: GCA_046597595.1. Taxonomy (GTDB): domain Bacteria; phylum Gemmatimonadota; class Gemmatimonadetes; order Gemmatimonadales; family Gemmatimonadaceae; genus JBKJKH01. The sequence goes on along the minus strand of JBKJKH010000275.1, from coordinate 7,249 downwards.
AGAGACTCACGGGCGCCGAACCGCACCACGTGGGCGGCGGTCGGGGAGAGAAGTTGTGAGTCGTCAGTGAATCAGTGGCTCAGTACCCCCAGTTCCAAGCGATGCCCGCGCGAATCGTCGGCGTGTTGATCACTGCAGGCACTGAACAACTGATTCACTGGAAACTCACTACTTCTCTCCGGCCGGTGGCCGGACCCCTGACTCGAAGCCCTCGATCAGGTCGATCAGGCCGGCAACCTCCCAGGATCGGTTGCGCTTGCCCGTCGACAACGGCATGAGCACGCCGGCGCGCTCGAGTTGCCTGATCGCTGCATATACTGCAGCGCGTGCGCGCCCGGTTGCGGCGGCAATGACTGGTGCAGTGACAACGGGATGTGCGGGAAGCGCGTCAATGATGGCCCACGCCGCGGCGCCGGCACGCGGTGCGTCAGGCAACGCCTCGAGTCGCGCACGCCAATCGGTGTCGAGCCGCCTGACGGCGGACAGATACTCTTTGGCCAGACGCGCTGCCCGCCACGATGCATCCGCAAAGAATTCGATCCACTCGCCAACTCCGTTCGCCCTGAACTTCGTCAGGCCCGCGATGTAGCGATCCTTCGCCGAGGCAAGCGCTACGCTGATTGGAGGTACATACGCGGGCGCGATGCCGCGTCGGCGCAGGACGACCTGCACCAGCGCGCGACCGGTGCGCCCATTGCCATCATGAAATGGATGAATCGTCTCGAACTGCGCGTGTACCAGCGCGGCCTGGATGATTGGCGGAAGCAGGTCGTCGTTGATGGCCACGCAGAGGTCATCGAGCAGGCGGCTCACCTCTTCGGGAGGAGGAGGGACGAAATCCGCGTCGCAAGGGTTGTAGTCGTTGCCGCCAATCCAGTTCTGTTCCGTGCGGATGCGGCCAGCGACGTGCCTGTTCTCCGCGCCCTTCATGAGCAGGTGATGGATAGCGAGAATCTCGGTCACGCCAAATCGTTCCGTTGCCACTGCCTCTTCGACCGCGAGGATCATCGCATCGATGTTGGCGAGAATCTCCAGCGCCGCCTGCCCAGCTGGTCGTCCCTCATCCTTCTGTGCTTCGGCGCGCGCGAGTGCGCGAGCGCCCAGCTGCATGCCCTCGACCTTTGACGACGCAATCGATTCAGTGCGCAACAGCAGCCGCGCGAGCGGTGCCAATGTCGCCACAACTCCGGTGTCATTGAGCTCACCGATCGCACGCTCGGCTTCCGAAACCACGCCGGCAACGGTCGCGTTGACGGGGACCGCGAGGCTGGCGAGCAGGTCCGGAACGAAGGCGGAGTAGCTGCAGGCACGCCGGTATTTGGGCGGCGCATTGAGCGCGGGATTGTGGAGCCATGTCCGCTCGCTGAGCTGGCCGGGCATGAGTCAGCTTAACCGGTAAACTGAACTATGTCCAGTTCATAATTCAGTTTAATGACTAAACTGAATTAAGAGCCGCCCTTAATTCAGGATAACAAGTCGTTTCGAACACTTGACAGCATCACGTCGCGCTGTCATAATACACCATGTCCGGCCCGCGTCCTTCATATGATATAGCCCAGTTGAGCGACCTCGCGGGCATCACCCCACGGACGGTGCGCTATTACATCGCCCAGGGTTTGATCCCCGCGCCAGCCGCGCGTGGCGCCGGCTCGCACTACTCGGCCGATCATCTCGAGCGTCTCCGCGTGATCCGCAGCCTGCAGCGCGAGCACCTGCCGCTCGCCGAGATCCGGCGGCGGATGGAGCGCCTCGCCGACGAGGAGATCCGCGCGATTGCAGATGCGGAAGGGCGACGCGCGCCGCCGACGTCGGCGCTGGAGTACGTGCGCGAAACCATGGCGGCGATACGGGAGCCGCGCGCCGAGGAAGCGCAGATGTTCGCGGCGATGCTCGCGTCGCCGTCGGCCATCGCGCGCGATGCATCGCCGGCTGTTACTCGTCCACCCTCGACCGTCCAACGCTCCCAGTGGGACCGCATCGAGCTCGCCCAGGATGTCGAGCTCCACATCCGTCGTCCGCTCACTCGTGACCAGAACAAGCGCGTCGAGCAACTGCTCGACGTCGCGCGCACCCTGTTCGAGGAGGACATGCCATGAAGCTCGACGTTCAGGCCGACCGTTCGCTGATCCGCGCCGCTGCACAAAACTGACAGTTGTCTTGCCTCCCCGGATTCCCTATTGTGGCGGGCCGCTGTCAGAGGCGGAATCTATGATTCCGAAGCGAACGTCGTTCCGCCTCCAGCAACGCCCGGGATGCGCACCCTCTCAAAATCCGATTTCAAGCTCGCCCGTACCTGCGATGCCAAGCTTTACTTCCGCGAGAATCGCTACCCCGACGACCGCGGCATGGACGCGTATCTCGCGCTTCTCGCCCAAGGCGGTTACATGGTCGAGGCTCTCGCAAAGGCAAGACGCGGCGACGGCATCCAACTCGAATACGGCGGCGATCCCGCAAAGGATAGTGCCACCGCGCTGGCGCACCTCCAGCAGGACGGCGTTCGCCTCTTCGAAGCGACACTCCTCTCCGGGCGCCGGCTCGCGCGAGCCGACATCATCGAGCGTCACGGAAACGAGCTACACCTGATCGAGGTGAAAGCCAAGTCCTTCGACACCGCGGAGCACGCGGCGTTGCAGGAGGCAGGGAAGCCCGGCGTCTTTCGCAAGAAGGATGGCGGAATCATCTCTGGATGGATCGACTACTTCGAGGACATCACGTTCCAGGCGCTGATCCTCGAGCAGCTCATGCCGGGATTCAAGGTCCGTCCGTCGCTGCTTCTCGTCGACAAGTCCAAGCGCTCATCGGTGGACTATATCCCTGGCTTGTTCGAGATCATCAACCGCGCGGACCGCGACGGCGTCCAGCGCTTGCACACCGCCCGCTACATCGGCGACGCTGAACAACTGGCGCAGCTCGATCTGCTCGCCGAAGTGGATGCGTCGTCTGAAGTCGAATTCCTGCGAGACGAGGTTGAAGCAGCGGCGTGCGCGTTCGAGCAGATGCTCGACCAGCCGTTCAATCCAGGCTGGGGAGAGCGGGGTGCCAAGTGCAACGGCTGCGAATTCTCGCTCCCGAACGCGGACGGGCACAGCGGATTTGACCAATGCTGGGGAGAGCATGCGCACACGTCTCCCCACGTGCTCGATCTCTTCAGCGTCGGAACGGTCAATGCTGCGCGCGGATTATCGCTCGTCGAATGGATGCTGGCAGATCGCAACTCGGCATCATTGCTCGACGTGCCCGAGGAGTATCTCGTCAAGAAGGACGGCTCCGTTGGCCCCAACGCAGCGCGACAGCGTCGGCAGATCGAGCACGCGCGCACCGGCAACGCATGGGTGCCTCCCACACTTCGCAGGAACGTGGAGGGCATCACCTACCCGCTTCACTTTGTCGACTTCGAGGCTTCTCGGCTGGCACTCCCGTATCACGCCAAAATGCGTTGCTACGGGCAGGTCGCATTTCAGTGGAGCTGCCACACCGTCGCGGCGCCTGGCGCACATCCGGTGCACCGCGAGTGGCTCAATGCGGAAGACATCTGGCCCAATCGCACGTTCGCACAGGAGCTTCGCGCTGCAATCGGCGATCACGGCAGCGTGCTGACGTGGTCAGGCTTCGAGGAGAGCGCGCTGAGGAACTTCATTCGTGAGCAGGAGAATTTCGGGGCAGTCGATCTCGAGCTGACGGCCTGGATCAACGATCTCGTTGCGAATCGCATCGTCGACCTGCTGAAGTGGGCCAGAGATGACTTTTATCATCCCTGTATGGGTGGACGGACGTCGTTGAAGGTGGTGCTCGACGGTCTCTGGAAGGCCGACGCTGCGATGCGCACGCAGTGCGAGGGATGGCTGGGCCGGCCGATGAGTGAGTCCATTGGTCCCTATGAGGCGCTGCCTCCGCTCGAGATCAACGGCGTCCCGCAGGACGTTCGCGAAGGCACCGGGGCCATTCGCGCGTATGAGGCGATGATGTATGGATGTGAGAAGAACGATGTCGAGACCAAGGCACAATGGTCGCAGCTACTACGCGAGTACTGCAAGCTCGACACGCTGAGCATGGTGCTCGTCTTCGAATACTGGCGGCGGGTGACGAGGTAGCTGGCGTTACTGCTTCGGCGGCCTTGTCTGCTGGCGGCGCTCCGCAGGGTACGCGGGCCCACACGGCTTGTTGTCAGAGTGGGTTGGTATGCTGTAATAGCCGTGACTCAACTTCCGCGTGGTGCGGAACCAACCAGGCAACGAGGACAGCTCTCTAACCAACCTGCATGAGCACTCTTGAACGAGCGATCGCGCTTGCCGCCGTTGCCCATGCCGGGGCAAAGGACAAAGCCGGCGCACCCTACATTCTTCACCCCCTCCGCGTGATGTCGCGCGTGCAAGGGGAAGCCCAGCAGATGGCTGCCATCCTGCACGACGTGGTGGAAGACACACCCATCACACTCGAACAGCTTCGAGAGCTCGGATTCCCGGCAGACGTCGTCGACGCGGTCGGTGCACTCACCAAGCGTCGCGATGAAAAAGAGGACTACTTCGCCTTCGTCGAGCGCGCCGGACGACATCAAGTCGCCCGAAGCGTGAAGCTGGCCGACATCGAAGACAACATGGACCTCTCCCGAATCGTCGCGCCCACGAAGAAGGACCACGCTCGTGTCGCGCGCTATCGGCGCGCCAGGAAGCTTCTCCATCTGATAGGACGAGAGAACGGCGAGACGGAGCAGACCGCACCCACGATAATGCCACTACGCGGCACGATCACGCGCGCTGAGGTAGAGGCGGAATGTCCGGGAGATCGCCCGATCCTGGCTTGCGATTTCTACGTAAAAGGCGCCGAACACGGTGACGACGCTTCCGGCGGGATTCAGCTCGGCCGGATTCTCAACGTCGATCACCATGCGCCGATTGCCAGGATGGAGGTGCCGATCACAAGCACGCAACTGGCGGTCGAACACCTGCGCCAGAATCGTGACGCTGAACCGGAGCCCTGGGTGGTGATTAACCACACCGACTGCGACAGCATGCTCTCGAGCGCGATGCTCATGGGGTACGTGGAGCCTACGAAGGAATTGGTCGCCGCCTCCGTGTGCGCGGACCATACAGGCGAGGTGAACCAAATCGCCGATCTCCTCCAGAGTCTGGACGAGGCGCGGCACGGCGATCGTACTGAAACGCAGTACCTGGAGTCACTTCGCAACCTGAAGTTGCTCCTGCGAGGAAATATGCTGGAGGAGGCTGCGGTCGATGCCTTGAAGCGCCGAAGCGAGCAACGCGCGGAAGCCGGACGGCTCGTGGAGCAGGGCAACGTGCCATGCGAGAGAGGCGTTGCCTTTGCACGGCTTGACAGCGAGATCGACGGAGCATTCTTCGTGGCGCTGCTTCCGGAAGCCGCAGTGATCATGCTTGCCAGTCCCCACCCCAAGTTCGCCGATCACTGGGCAATCAAGTTGCGCCTCGGCAAGGGCGCGCCTCCGCGTTGCACCCTTCACGCCCTCGGCATTTCCGAATGGGACCCTGCTTTTGGCGGACGATGGAACGCCGGCTCGAACAAGAGGGACGGAGGTACGGCGATTACGCCCGAGATGTACGCCGAGCACCTCCGGGATCACCTAACGAGTTTTCCGGAGAAGCTTCGGGTTCAAACGCAGAGCGCCAATCGGCTGCAGGAGTGACGGATGTCGGGACTCCTCCGAGGCCTCGCCATCGATGCCGCGCTCGTCCATCGGCTGTTGTATTCGGAGTACAACCGCTTTCAGGAAAGCTTTGAGGACGAGGACGAGCGGGCGGAGCAGGAATTACGGGGGTGCACGTTGCTCTGGTGGGCGACCTTCGCACCAGAACTGTTCCCCGCGTCACTGACCTCCGAGATCGTTGCGCTTCTCCGGCGGAGCGTCGACTCCGGGGAACATCAGACCTTCGGCTGGAATCAGACGATTGCGTTATGCGGCGCGCTCGCGCGCGTGACAGGCTATGCGGGCTGGCTGAACGAGGCGATCGATAATATTTCGCACCACAACTCCAGCCTCCGCCAAGGCGTCGCCTCGGAACTCGCACTCGCCATGCCGTGCGTTCCATGCGATACGCCTGCTCTTGTCGACGGGGTCCGCGCCAACTTCGAGGCATGGCATTTCTTCGCAGGAGATGGCGCGGCGCTCTATGCCGCAAGTCGTGGGACGAAGGCAGAAAAGGCGAAGCAGATCACCCGCTGGTGCAGCGAGATCAATCCCAAGGCGCCTGGCTACAACGTTCTGCTCGCGCTACGGGATGGCGGCATTGCGCCGAACCCTTTCGCGCCCTTCATGGGTCGCCTTCACCGATACCTGACTCTGCGGCTCGCCACTGCCCATCAGGAATCACCGATGCAGCTGTCGGGCGTGCTGGTCAACGTTCCCAGGGGACACGCGGAAGCCATTGGAAGCGAAGTCTGGGAGCGTCTCGAGAAGCATCCGCTCGTCGGCGCCTATATCGAACTCGCCGATGTGTAGGCGCGACGAGCGACGCGACCGAGAAGGCCTCGCGCGCGGGAAGGAATAGGAGTGCGATGACATGGTATGACGTGCCAACGTGAAGCACGGCTGTCATCCTCACGTCATGTAGAATCACGGCGCGTGTGTAGCGTCCCAGTCGTGTAGTGAACTACGCCGGCCGGGCATGCAACCGCAGCCCCACCGCGCGCAGCACTCGCAACACGGTGCCAAGCTCCGGATTCCCGTTCCGCGAAAGAGACTTGTAGAGACTTTCACGACCAACGCCGGCCGCCCGAGCAACCGCGGTCATCCCAACGGCGCGAGCGATATCTCCCAACGCCGCAGCGACAACGGTGTCGTCCCCATCGTCCAATGCTGCGTCGAGATACGCCGCCATCTCGCGCTCGGTCTTCAGATGCTCCGTGACGTCCCAGAGTCTCGTTGCTGGCGTCGCTTTCCGTGTCATCCCGCCTCCGCGTTCACGAGTGAATCTGCCAGCTCTCGAGCCACCCCGATGTCGCGCCTTTGCGTTTGCTTGTCGCCTCCGGCCAGCAGGATGACCACAGTCGCTCCTCGCGCGATGAAGTAGACACGGTAACCAGGCCCATGATCGACGCGCATTTCGGATACTCCGCTGCCCACCGGGCGAACGACGCGGTCTGTCGAACCTCGATGATATCCAAGTGTATCCTAAGGGATAAAGAGCGTCAAGTCGCTCGCGAATCCCAAACGCTTACGGAGCGCATGCCGTCCCGTCCGCACAACGGTGACCGTCCTGCCTCGCGTCGATAGCAC
>JBKJKH010000248.1:0-3934 GCA_046597595.1 Gemmatimonadaceae bacterium | reverse complement strand
CACGGTGCCAAGGAGTGCGGAGACGCTCGCTCCTTCCCGGATGGACCGTCGAAGAAGCGACTCAATCCCATCGGTTAGCCACGCGTCGTCCGGCGCCTCGACCATGAGCCAGAGCGCGAACCGTTCCGCCACGCTCGGCGCGCCCTCCGCGCCCGAGAAGAAGGCGGCGGCTTCGAGTCGCGGCAGCTCCGCCTGCCCGACTTGAGTTCCGAAGAAACGCGTTAGCGCGAGTGAGTTGATGTGACGCTGAAGTATGCGGTCGCTGGTGAGCGCAACCTCTGATACGTGTAAAGGGGTCGTGAAAGCCCAGGTCGGCTGCCGGAAGACCCACTCCCCATGGGGTGAGCTCTTGCACAGGGTGAGGCTGAACGCGCGCGCTTCGCGGCGACGGCCAGCACGACCGGCGCGCTGGAGGTAGTTCGCCGGGCTCGGCGGCGTGTTGTTCATCGCCACCGCGGAAAGGCCACCGATGTCGACGCCCATTTCCATAGTGGTTGAGCAACTCAGGACGTTGACCCGTCCGTCTCTGAACTCCGCCTCGAGCTGCTGTAGCCGACGCGGACTTTGTTGGGCCGAGTGCTCGCCTACCTGGAAATACGGAGCGAATGAAAACACGCGGGTGCTGATGTCGCTCCAAATTCCCTCGCGCGCTAGCGACGTGATCTCCGGGCTGTCACCGATCCACGCCAGGACCTCATCTCGCGCCCAAACAGAGCCGTCATCTCGTCGCCAGAAGGCGTCCGGAAGGACCGGGAGTTGTACTGGCCGACTCACCGCAAGCCGGTCGGGCATGTGCTCGGAGACGTACGGTGTAATTCCGCGCACGGTCGTGTCGAGGACACGACGAGTGACGGGACATAACCACGCGGTACCGCCTTCGCGGAACTCCACCTGCTCATCGAGACGGAGCACCCAGCCATTTTGGGTCCGGCTGAGCGCGGCGCGGAGCTGGTCCCACGCTAGGCGGAGACATTCCTCGACCTCTCCTTTCGCAGTCGCATCGGTCGCGGAGACGCCGAGTGCCCGCGCGACGAGCTGAATCATCCGGTGGCGAGGATGTGACCGGCGCGTACTCGGCCAGCGGACCACACCGGGGCCGCTATCCACTGCATCTGGTCCGAGGAGGACAGTAGGTCGGATCGGTGAGCCGAGCCAGTTCAGAAATCGCGTGTCAACATTGACGGCACTGCTTCCGCGAGCAACGAAGGTCAACGCGATCGCGAGAAAGTTCTGCCACTCCTGCAGCGGCAGCCCGCGCCGTCGCCAGGCGGTGGGAAGTTCTATCGCATTCCGGAGCGCTGGGTAACCGATGGCGACGAGTCCTAAGGTTTCAAGCGAGTTACTTCGCTTTGGGCGCCGGGCGAACTCACGCAGTAAGCAGAAGTGTGCCGCCTCGCGCTCGTTCAAGTCGGCGATTGGAAGATTACGCCAGTGTTGCCGCATCCACTCGGTTAGATCACGCTGACGAGATAGTTCGTCGACCATACGGCCCCATGCCAGCCTAGCGGGCGATGGTGTCTCCGCCTCACGCAACTGCCGACGCACGTCCTCAAGCATCGAGCGGAGCACAGCGTTCTGCTCCGCTCCTGCGCCGACGAGCGCGCTCTCCTTCGTCCTGAGGTCCGCAACATCGATGGCGCTACTAGAGAGTTGACGCGCGGCAGCGATCTGGTGATAGATAAAGCTGCGAATGTAGTTCCGTTCAGCGTCAAGCTGAGCATCAAGGGCGAACCGCGCAGTGCCCTGGCGACTATCTGTAAACGTGAGGAGTCTGCGGCCATCAGCCGGGCGAGCTCCGGACGGGTTCGAGATCGCGGGTGCGTAGCCGAGCAGAATGGGGATGATACTTCTGAGAAAGAACGGTGCCCCTCGGCGTGCTGCGCGGAACAGTTCGTCTGGCTTTCGCTCGCTTGTGCCGCAGCGCGCACAGCGAAAATGCGGGCCCGCTCTCTCCGTAGGCTGAATCTCGGTCAGGCTAATTGCGGGACCAGAGGCAGTATCCAGTACGCCATCGTGCGGACGCACCCGCGATGGTGTAACGACGTCTACCGGCGAAGCTGTAAGTATTCGCGGCCATCGATCGGGCATGAGCGGCTCATCGTCAGAACCGGTTTTATCGCCCAACGCGTCGTCACGCGGACCGTCATCAACGTCTTCACTGTCGTCAGCGTCGCTTTGGCGCTCGTCTGTCCGCGGAACGTATCGGTGCTCGCCGCCGACTGAGATAAGATCAGCTGCGAGGTACTCCGCCCCGCACTCGTTACAGAGGACAAGATCGAGCACGACCGACTCACAATGGCTGCAGCGCTCCCGGCGCTCGTAATAAACCACGCCATATAGCCACGCTGGATCATCGAGCGCTGTATTTGAACGCCCGCCGCACTCTCGATTCATACACGCCCAGATGCCGCTCTGGGTACGGTGGAAGAGATGCGCGCGAACCCGGAGTAGAGCCTCATCGTTGTCGCTGGCAGTCGTAGCTAGGTCGATTAAAGCGAGAGTTCTCGCCCGCTCGACGTCGCTCACGGCATTCTCTTCAGAGGCATCGATGATACTGCCTGCTGCGCCGCCCGTCCCAGAGCGAGCGTTCGCTAGCGCGGTGAGCGTGAGTGCCTGCCGATTGAGCAGTCGCTCGCGCAGCCGGCGAACGCCTTGGTTCGAGGCTAGCGCGTCGAATCGTTCCTCTGGTGATAGTGCAGCAAGTGTATCTAGCGCTGGTAGCGTATCGTCTCGCGAGGAATATTTCTTGTCGAGCAGCGGGACGGCACGCTGACCACGAACGATGTGTACCTGTTCGTTCGAGACCCCTGCGAGGTCAGCGAGGAAACGGCTTAACTCCGCGGTTGCCTCGGGGCTGTCGCTTCCGATCGTTGCTGACGTTGCCACGAAGCGCACCCTGTCCGCCGTTGTCCCAAACGCGTGGAGCACGCGTCGAAGCAGGAGCGCCGTCTCAGCGGCATGCGATCCAAGGTATGTGTGTGCCTCGTCGAGAACCACCCAACGCAGCAATCCCTTCGATTGTTCAACGATCGGCGTGTCCTCTCGACGCACGAGCATGTACTCGAGCATCGTACTGTTCGTGACGAGGATTGGCGGCGGGTCAGCACGTAGGGTTTTTCGGTCCCGTACCTCCTCGGGACTTCCGCGCTTGCGCTCTTGTGCAGGCAGGACATCTGGGGTATCCCCCTTGTAGAGCGAAAAACGGACACGCCCGTTGAAGGGCTCGCACCACGCTCTTAGCCGATCGCGTTGACTGTTGATGAGCGCATTGAGAGGGTAGAGAAACAGTGCTCGCACGCCCGTAAGACGTCCCCTAAGCTCTTGTTCCCGCGCAAGTGCGTCCAGAATCGGTACAAGGAAGCACTCGGTCTTGCCTGAGCCGGTGCCACTCGTGACGAGAACGGACTGCGGCTCGGGATTAGCTAGATGCTGCCAAGCCGAAAGCTGGTGCACGAAAGGGGGCCGGTTACTAGGAAAGACGTACTCATGGAGCGCGCGGTCGCTCGATTTAGTGGCCATTGCTTCGACAAGACTATTGCTAAGGAGCCCCTCCGCGGCCAGCTCCGCCATCGACCGATCGCTCGCACGCCAGTCAAAGATGGCTTCGAACACAGGATCTGCGAGGAAACTCGCACCTTGACCTGCCGGTGCGCCCATCGTTCGCCGCAGATGATCGCGCAGCGGGGTCGAGACGGGTCCAAGGGCGCCGAGAAGCGCACTGGCGGCGCGGTCGCCGAGTTCGCCGATCAGTGATTGGAAAAACGAATGCGGATTGACAGTCTGCGTCATTGTTTGCCCGGTAGGTGCTCGGCCGTCCTCACTATCGTTCTATCCGAGCGCCCAGAGCGTACAAGTAGGCCCATTTATATACATCAGTGAACCACGACGGGTCGTAGTCATGAACGTCGCGCAGTTGTATCTGGGCGGGGACGTC
>JBKJKH010000178.1:0-3352 GCA_046597595.1 Gemmatimonadaceae bacterium | reverse complement strand
TCGAAGCGTCGCGTCGTCCCGAGCCAGATGAAGCGGTTGCGTCGCACATCGAGCGACGGCTGGAAGCCGGCGGCGCCGGTCCGTCGCAACCCACTGTTGACCCCGTCCGCCGCGATGATCAAGTCGGCCTCGGCAATCACGCGCTGCGAGGACGCCTCACCTGCATCCGTGCTGAACCGTACGTCCACCCCAACCGCAACCGCGCGCCGCCGCAGAATGTCGAGAAGGGCCGCGCGACCGATCCCGGAAAATCCGTGGCCGCCCGACGTGATCACACGGTCACCGACATGCACGTCGATGTCATCCCAGTGGGCGAACCGCGCGATTATCTCATCGTGCGTCTCGGCGTCGGCGGCCGCGAGATTCGCGAGCGTTTGATCCGAGAACACCACGCCCCAACCGTACGTCGTACCGAGCGGATTGCGCTCGATGACGACGACCCGGTCGTCAGGCCGCGCGCGCTTCAGGAGCAGCGCCGCGTAGAGTCCGGCGGGCCCACCACCAACCGTGACGACGTTCAGGGTGCCTCCTGTAAAGCTGAGCTGGCCGATGCTGGCTGCAATAGTTTAGGCTTGAAGCAATCCTCTGCAAGGAGGTGTTCGTGCTTGCGACGCAGTTCTGGCACGCGACTCGCCATGTCCTCTCTTCACAAGCGCGCCGCGTGGCGCCAGGCTTTGACGGATGGAGTGGGGAGGGTGTGATGGACAAGCCGATGACGGCACTATCAGGATCGCAGAGACAGTACGTTGACCATGAGGGCCGGGTCTGGCGCGTTGTGGAGCGGGAGGTTCCGATCCAGGGGCGTAGCAGCCTGTTCTTTGAATCCGATGGCGGATGGCGCCGCGTTCGCCACTTCCCGACTGACTGGCGGGCGCTGTCTACGGAAGAGCTCGACAGCCTCAGCCATCGAGTCTAGGCTCTCCCGCCGCTACCCCGCGGCGGGAAGATTGACAGAGTGATCCAGTGCAGCAGGGACGCTGAAGCCGCCGCGCCCTCCTGACTCGCCGTCCCCGAAAATTACGCGCAGGCTCCCGTCGTCAACAAGCGAGCGCATTTACCTGCGCTTCTCTGTGCGGGCCGATTGCGTATCGCATTGACGGAAACCATCTTGCCGCCCGTTCGCCGTGTCGCGTTCCCGCACCGACTCCCGGAATGATTCTCGACGATCCGCGCTCCTCACCAGCCTGGTTTGGCCCCTTTGCGGTGTTCATGGCGCTCCTTGCCATCATGCCGCAGCTCGGCGTGCCCCAGCCGTGGGATGCGCTCATCCGTGTCGTGATCATCACGGCCTCGCTGTTCATCTTCTCGCGCCGGACCATTGACCTGCGCGCGCCCTATTGGCTTGCCAGCATTGGGCTCGGCCTCGCCGTCTTTGCCCTATGGATCGGCCCCGATGTGCTCTTCAGCACTGGGTATCGCTCGCACTGGCTCTTCACCAATTCCATCACGGGCTCCGTCAAGAGTTCGCTCGATCCCGCTGAGCGCTCGATGCCACTCGTGCTCGCCCTGCGGTCGGTGCGCGCGATCATCCTTGTGCCGATCCTCGAGGAGCTCTTCTGGCGCGGCTGGCTTCCCCGCTGGATGCAGAATCAGGACTTCTCGAAGGTGCCGCTGGGCATGTACACCCGCTTTGCGTTCCTGGCGACTGCCGTCCTGTTCGCGAGTGAGCATGGGCCCTATTGGGAAGTGGGGCTGCTCACCGGCATCATCTATGGCTGGTGGATGATGCGTACTCGTTCACTTGGCGACTTGATCCTGACGCATGCCGTGACGAACGCGGCGTTGTCGGGGTATGTGGTCGCGACGGGAAAGTGGGAGTACTGGCTGTAGGCCAGCTGAAGGATCGCTGCGAGTGAAGGGGCGGCGTTTCACGCGGACTTGCGCGGACACCAGCGGACCTACGCGGACAAGAAAACAAGAAAAGTGCTCTCGTCGTACGGTGCGGGAACGTGGTTGCCCTCGCACTGAATCGTCCGCGATTGTCCGCTAGTGTCCGCTAGTGTCCGCTAGTGTCCGCGTTCCCCGCAGTGCCCCCCTCGGCAACGGCACTCACCACGGCACGCACCCGGGACTCATCGGTCTCCTCCCAGTCATAGGCCCCGGGAGGGAACACGCGCCGCAAGGGAACCTCGCGAGCACCCACATGTCCACGCCGCACGAGATCCGGCCGCGTATGCACCTCCGTCACACCGCTCCGCTGGACAATCTCCGCAACATTGTGCTCGCGGATCCCGCCGCCAGCCATGATCGTGATGCGCGCGCTTCCCTGCCTGACGAGTGCGGCGAGTGTATCAACGCCCTCGAGCGCCGACGCAGCGCCACCTGACGTCAGGACGCCGCGCACGCCACAGGTCACCAGTGTCTCGAGGGCATGCACCGCATCGGGCGTCGCATCGAACGCGCGATGGAAGACCACAGGCAAGGGCGCTGCCCACCCGACCAACGCGCGCGTCGCCGCCTCGTCGATGACGCCGCTTTCCCGCAGCGCCCCGGTGGCAAACCCGTCCGCGCCTAACGAGCGCGCGACCTCGATATCGCGACGCATCACGTCGAGCTCTGCCACGGTATAGACAAAGTCGCCACCGCGGGGGCGAATCAGCACGTGGAGCGCGATCGCACCAAGCGCGCGGGTCGCCGCAATCGCGCCGGCACTCGGCGTCGTTCCTCCGTCGTGCAGCGCGGCGCAGAGCTCGAGTCGTCGCGCGCCGCCCCGAATGGCGCTCGCCGCAGACTCCGCGGAATCGATGCAGACTTCAACGAGGACCGGCACGGGCGTCAGGGGGTCATCCCTGCCTGGTACGTGTTGAGGAACTCGAGAAACCGCGAGACCTCGATGATGTCGCGCCCACTGAAGCGAATGGCGTGCGACGTCGTGCGCTCGACATTCGGCAGGTACGCGACGATTTCTGCTGGCGTGTAATTCTTGAACGTGAGATCGAGCCGCACGGGTTGGCGCAGCACATAGGGCTTCAAGGACGCCCGTCGCGCAACCCCATCGCGAACCGTCGTGCGGATGAGCGCCTGCGCCGCCTCCGGCGTCATCGTATTCGCCGAGTGAAAGCCAAGCGCCCGCTTTACCACTGCGCCGGCGGCGTCGCCAATGAAGCGCTTCACCTCTTCAACCGCAGCATCATCGCCCGTCACCGCGACAACAGGAACGCCAAAGTGTCCTGCGATCGCGGCGTTGATGCCACCCTCCGGCACCTCGACGCCGTTGAGCTGTACACCTGCAAGGTTGGCGCTCGACATGGTGTGCGCGCGCACGCCCCGCATGTTCGCCGTCGAGCTGTGATAGCCGACGAACACGGCTGCCGCAAACGTCGAATCAATCCCTTCCATCATCATCAGGGGG
>JBKJKH010000170.1:0-3289 GCA_046597595.1 Gemmatimonadaceae bacterium | reverse complement strand
CGAGAACAGCATCGCCAGGCCGAAGCCGGTGAGCAGCAACGGCCCGACCCGGAACTCGACGGGGTGATGCACGACTGAAGCGAAGAGTGGCAGCATGGGCGATGTGGCGATGTGGCGATGTGGCGAGCGGAATCTAGTCAGGCGGCGATGAGACCCGGAATCGGAGCCATGGCGCGGGCGTCGAGATCGGGTCCGGCGACCTCATTGCGTTCGAGACGAAAGAGTCCTGCGCGGGCGATCATTCCCGCATTGTCGGTCGCCAGGCGCGGCGAAGGCGCGTGGACCTCAACGCCCCGCTCGCCCAGCACACTGCGCATCGCATCGACCAGTGCGCGATTGCAGGCCACTCCACCGCCAAGCACCACGTGCGCACGCTGGTGTGCCTGCACGGCGCGCGCCGTTTTCGCAACGAGGGTATCAACAAGCGCATCCTGAAACGCTCGCGCGATGGCACCGCGCGACGCCTCGCTGAGCGCCCCTCCGCCTTCGCGCTCCGCCGAGCGCACGGCGTGAAGCGCCGCCGTCTTCAGTCCACTGAACGACACGTCATAGTAGTCGTCATCGGTGGGACGCTGGTCGCGGCGCAGCATCGGGCGCGTGAATCGTAGTGCGGACGCGCCCTGCGTCGCCGCAAGGCGCTCGAGATGCGGGCCACCCGGGTAGGGAAGGCCAAGGAGTTTCGCGACCTTGTCAAACGCTTCGCCGGCAGCATCGTCGCGCGTCCGGCCGAGCAGGCGGTAGCGTCCCCAGTCCTCCACGTCGAGGAGGAGCGTGTGCCCTCCCGAGACCAGAAGCGCCGTGAAGGGCGGCTTCAACGGGGTCGCGCCCTGCTCGAGTGTCGGCGCGAAGAGGTGTCCCTCGAGATGATGCACGGGGACGAGCGGGATGCCGAGTCCGTGCGACAACGCCTTCGCGAAGCTGACCCCGACGAGCAATGCACCGACGAGGCCCGGCGCATGCGTGACCGCGACCGCATCGAGATCTGCGAACGCGATGCCGGCGTCCTCCAGCGCGCGCTGCGTGACCGGCACGATCGACGTGAGATGCGCACGCGAAGCCAGTTCGGGGACAACGCCGCCGAAAATACGATGCACGTCCTGCGAGAGAATGACCATCGACCGCAGCGCCACCGCGTCGCCACGTCCCTCGACGACGGCCGCCGAAGTCTCGTCGCACGACGTCTCGATGCCGAGGATCAGCGTCACCGGGCGCGCACCGCGCCATCGAGATGCACGACAAGCCAGAGCACGAGCGCAAAGAATAGTGCCGCCGCCTTGTAGGGAAGCCGTTCGGTGAACGCCGCCACGATCGCGCGCCGGGCCCGAGCCCCCGGTGTCACGATTTCACCGGCACAGTCACCCGCGCGCTCGGCTCCGCTGTCCCGCCACGACGCTGTTGCGCGCGCTCGCGCAGCAACTGCGTGATCAACGCACGATTGCCCTGTGAGTTCCAGTCCTCGGCGCCGATCATCTTTCGACGGACGATGCCGTCGGCACCGATGATGAACGTTTCGGGAACGCCGGTTGTCTGGAACGTCTTCTTGATGCGCTTGGACGGGTCGTGAAGCAACTCGAAGTTGAGCTGGTATTCCCGCCCGAATGCGAGGATGTCGTCCTGCTTTCCCGGATCGTCGATGCTGACGGCGACGACGTGAAATCCGGTGGTCACCGGAAATGTCGACTGGAGCGCCGCCAGGCTGGGCATCTCCACCCGGCACGGCTGGCACCATGTGGCCCAGACATTGAGCAGCACGACATCGCCCGCATAGGACGCTCCGGTTTTCACGACCGTTGAGTCGATGAGCGATCGAGCCGTCCATTCCGGTGCTGCCCGGCCAGGACCCACAGGAAAGAGTTCGTCACCAGCCAGTTGCACGACCGCGTAGAGGCCAATGCCGAGCGCTGCGACGATGGCTCCGACGATCCACCATTGGGAGCGAACGGTCATGCGCGTGCTGCACAGAGCGCGCGCAGGGCCGCGATCTCCGCCACGGGATCCTTCGCGGAAAAGATGGCGTTGCCTGCGACGAAGGTATCCGCACCCGCGCGCCAGCAGCGCACGATCGTGTCGCGATTGATTCCGCCGTCCACCTCGAGCGCGGCGTCGCTCCCGGATGCCCTCAGCATTGCGCGCGTGCGGGCGATGCGATCGACCGATCCGGTGATGAACTGCTGACCGCCAAATCCCGGATTGACGCTCATGATGAGCACGAGGTCCACTTCGCCGATGACGTCCTCGATCGCGGCCAGTGGCGTCGCGGGATTGACTACGACGCCGGCGTTGCAGCCCAGCTCGCGCACACGCGAAACCTGCCGGTGAAGATGCGGCGCGGTCTCGGTGTGGATCGTGAGTG
The DNA here is from genome assembly GCA_046597595.1 of Gemmatimonadaceae bacterium. GTDB lineage: Bacteria > Gemmatimonadota > Gemmatimonadetes > Gemmatimonadales > Gemmatimonadaceae > JBKJKH01. The sequence continues at coordinate 936 of JBKJKH010000170.1, read as the reverse complement.
TTGTTGCACCGGCCGCAGCAAACGACTCGAAGTACTTCTCTGGCTCGACAACCATCAGGTGCACGTCGAGCGGCAACTTCGTGAGGCGACGCAATGTCTCGATGACCTTTGCGCCGAACGTCAAATTCGGCACAAAGACACCATCCATGACGTCTACGTGCAGCATGTCTGCGCCACCGGCTTCGCACATGGCCACTTCGTCCGCGAGGCGGGCGAAATCGGCACTGAGCACGGAAGGCGCGATACGAACGGTCACGGGCGTGAGAGTGGAGAGTGCACTACGGCAGGCGGCCGGACAGCCGGAACGATATACGCGACCCCGGCGACACGCGCTGTCCCGCCGACGGGAGCTGCCCTGTGACGGTTCCCGGAGGCATCATCGACAGCGTGTCCTGCTCGATCGCGCCGCTCACGAGGCCGGCGGACTCGATCATCATCCGTGCTTCCGGCAGCGTACGCCCGGACACATCAGGTACTTCAACCTGCGATGGGCCGCCGCTGACCGTGAGCGTCACCACCGCAGGCAGGCGAATCTCGCCGCCGGGCTGCGGGCTCATCGCGATCACCGTGCCGCGCGCCGACGCATCGTCCTTGTCTGTCACATCGCCCAGCTCAAAGCCGGCATTCTCGATCGCCACTTGCGCCTGTTGTTGCGTCTGGCCCACCACGTTTGGCACGCGGCTCACGCGAGGCCCCGCGCTGACGTCCAGCGTGATCGTCGCGCCCTTCTGTTCCTTCGTGCCGCCTGGCGGCGTCTGCGTCAGGATCGTCGTTGCAGGCGAAGTGGCATGGTAGACCTGCTCACCCACCTGCGTGGTGTAGCCCGCGCTGAACAACATGCGCTCGGCGTCCGGAAACGTGAGTCCGACGACGTTAGGCACCTTGCCCTCGTCCGGCAGGAGATCGGTCGGAAAGACGAGGAGGAAGACGATGAGG
>JBKJKH010000569.1:0-3935 GCA_046597595.1 Gemmatimonadaceae bacterium | reverse complement strand
ATGTGGTGGCCAGGGTGCTCGCCGCCGTCGAGAGCCCGTAGTGCGTCGCTCGCGCGGCTCCGGCTCCATGCGCGCGGTTGGCGCGAGTGGCGCTGGAGGGCCGGCGGGGCACGAGGGTGCGCGCGAAACGGCGCGCAGTGAGGCCTCGATCGCCGCGTCACGCGATGCGGTGGAGAAGGACGTTCGCCCCGGTGCGCGGCGTGGACCGGAGGCGGCGACGACGCCTCGGGGCGTGCCGCCGGAGATCCTCCGCCAGGTGCGCCTCCTCGAGTTGCGGACGCGCGGCCTCGTGAACTCCGTCTTCACGGGGGAGTATCGCTCGGTGTTCAAGGGGCAGGGCATGGAGTTCGCCGAAGTGCGGGAGTACCAGCCTGGCGACGAAGTGCGCACGATCGACTGGAACGTGACGGCCCGCATGCAGCGGCCGTACGTCAAGCGCTATATCGAGGAACGCGAGCTGACCGTGATGCTCGTGGTCGATCTCTCGGGATCGTCCCGTTTCGGCACCAGGACCCGATTCAAGAGCGAGCTGGCGAGCGAACTGTCTGCCGTGATCGCAATGAGCGCGGTGCGGAATAATGACCGCGTTGGCGCGCTGCTGTTCAGCGACCGCATCGAGCACGTGCTGCCGCCGCGAAAGGGACGGCGTCACGCGTTGCGCGTCATTCGCGACCTGCTCGTGTTCGAGCCGAAAGGGCAGGGCACCGACATCGCCTCGGCACTCGAATATCTCGGTCGCCTGCTTCGTCACCACTCAATCGTGTTCGTCGTGTCCGATTTCCTGGCCACGGACATCGAGCGCCCGCTGAAGCTGCTCGCCCAGCGGCACGATGTCGTCGCGGTGACCGTGGAGGATCCTGCCGAGATGACGCTTCCGGACGTGGGCCTCGTGCGCTTCACCGATCCGGAATCGGGAGACACGGTTGCCGTCGACACAAGCGATTCGTCGGTGCGCGCCCACTTCGAGGAGACCGTTGGGCGCGAGCGACAGGACCGGACAAAGCTGTTCCGGCGCCTCGCGATCGATGAGGTTGCGGTGCGAACCGATGTGCCCTTCATCGAGCCGCTGCTCAAGTTCTTTCGCGCGCGCGAAATGCGCAAAGGACGCCGCTAAGATGCGGCGCAACGCGGTGCTGATGGTGCTGCTCGCAGCTCCCCTCGCGGCGCAGCAGCCAGCGCGCATTCAGCTTGGCACGCGCGTGCGCCCGGACACCGTCACGGTTGGTGATGCGTTCGCTGTGGTCCTTCGGGTGCGCGTCCCTTCTGGTGCGACCGTACAGTTTCCTGCGCCGCCCGATACGAGTGGTCCGGTGCAGCCACTCGATCCGGTGGCGGTGCGCGACACGGTGATTGGTTCCGTGACGGAATACGTCGCGACCTATCGACTTGCCGCGTGGGATGTGGGCACGCAGCCGATCCCGCTGGAAGACCTGCTCGTCCGACAGGCGGGCATCGAACGCAAAGTCTCGCTCGCCACCCTCGGCGTCTTCGTGCGCTCGGTACTTCCTGCGGATAGCGCGCAGCGCGTGCCGAAGGCTGCGCGACCGCCGTTCGATCTTCCGGTGTCCAACTGGTGGAAGTGGCTCGCGGCGGCGATTGCGGCGCTGATTGTAGCACTGCTGCTCTGGTGGTGGCATCGGTGGCGCAACCGTCCGCGCCTTCCTGTCGTCGTCGATCCACTCCGTCTCGCGGGGGAGGAATTTGCACGCGTCGAAGCACTGGGCTTGCTCGAGGCCGGAGAGCGTGGGCGCTACGTCGCGCTCATGGTGGATGTGGTCCGCGACTACCTCGCGCGCCGCGTGGGCACGTCCGCGTCGTTGACCAGTTCCGAGCTGCTGGGTGTGCTGCGCCGGAATGGCGTTGTGCCGCTCGACCGGCTCGCGCCGTTGCTCACGGAAGCAGACCTCGTGAAGTTCGCGCGATATCAGGTTGGCGCTGAGCGCGCGAAGCACTTCGCCGCCGAGGCGCGCGCCATTGTCCAGCAGGCTGATGTCGCGACGATGCCGCCGCCGGTAGACGCGCAGCCGACTCCCGCGAGGCGCGTCGCATGAGCTTGTTGACATCGCTCCGCGCCCTCGAGTTCGCGTCACCCCTGGCGCTCCTGCTCCTCGTGCTCGTGCCGCTGTGGCTCTTGCTGCGCCGCCGGCGGCGTCCGTCCGCAATCATTTTCTCCCGTGTGCCGGTGCTCGCCGCGGGTCCTCGCACCGGACGTCTGATTGCCCGCGCGATTATCACTTTGCGTGTGGTCGCGCTGACGCTCGGTATCGTCGCGCTCGCGCGGCCGCGCACTGGTGCGCGCGCCGAAAATGTCACGAGCGAAGGCATCAACATCATGCTGGTGGTCGACCTCTCCAGCTCGATGCTCGCGGAGGATTTCCAGCCGCTGAATCGCATGGAAGTCGCCAAGAATCGCACGCGCGAGTTCATTCAGGGGCGTACGGCCGACCGCATCGGTCTCGTCGCCTTTGCCGGAGAGGCGCTGACTCAAGTCCCGCTCACGGTTGACTACCCCGTGTTGCTCGCCGCAGTGCGCAATCTGCAGGCGGGGATGCTCGAAGACGGGACCGCGATCGGCACCGGCATCGCGACGGCGGCGAATCGCCTGAAGGATGCGCCGGGTCGCTCGCGTGTGATGGTCCTGATGACGGACGGCGAGAACAACCGGGGCAGCATCGATCCCCGTACCGCGGGCAAGGCTGCGGGCGCCTTTGGCATCAAGATCTACACGATCGGCGTCGGGACCGTAGGCATGGCGCCGGTGCCGGTTGGGCGCAGTGCGTTTGGCCTGCGGTACGAAAACCGGCCCGTGCGTATCGATGAGGCCTTGCTGACGGACGTCGCGCGGGGCACAGGCGGCAGGTATTTCCGGGCCCGCGACGCGGTGGCGTTGCAGCGCATCTTCCAGCAGATCGACCAACTCGAAAAGGTGCCGGTCCGGACGCGCAGCTATGTGCGCTACGCGGAACAGTATCGGTGGCCGTTAGGCATCGCGCTGGCGGCGCTGGCCCTGGAACTCGGGCTGCTGGCATGGCGGGGACCGATTCCGTGATCATGCCCGAATTTGATTCCCTCATCCTGCTCGCCCTCGCGGGTGTGCTCGCAATCCTCGCCGCAGTCGCGTCGGTGATCTGGGCCCGGCGCCGCCGCATGCGCGTGGCGCGGCTCGGAGGCCCGGCACTCATCAGCCGGCTTGCGCCTGCAGCGATCACCTCAGCGCTTGGGTGGCGCGGCACAGTGTTGACGCTGGCAGTTCTCCTCGCGGGCATCGCGCTCGCCGGGCCGCGGTGGGGCCAGGAACAGGCCGTCGTCCAATCCACAGGCATCGACATGGTGATCGCGATTGACGCGTCGCTCTCCATGATGGCGCAGGATGAACGTCCCAACCGCCTTGAGCGCGCGAAGGCAGAAGTCCGACGCCTGCGCTCCGCGTCACCGGGCGATCGCGTCGCGCTGCTCGCGTTCGCGGGACGGAGCTACATCCTCACTCCGCTCACGCTCGACGACGCCGCCATCGATCTCTACCTTGACAATCTTGATCCGAGCATCGTGGGGCAGGCAGGCAGTTCGCTCGCCGGCACCATTCGACAGGGTACGGAGCTATTGCTCGCAACCAAGACCGGCAGCGATCGCGCGCTCGCGGTGTTCACCGACGGTGAGATCTTCGAGGAAGAAGGCGATGTCGTGTCCGCCGCGAAGTATGCGAAGGACAATGGCGTCAATCTCGTGCTCGTCGGGTTCGGTACCACGCGCGGCGCAACGATTCCCGTCACCGACGATCGCGGACGCCTCGTGCAGAAGCGCGACGCGAGCGGCGTTGTCGTCATCACGCGCAATCATCCCGAAACGCTCCAGCTCGCGGCGCGCGAAGCGGGCGGGATCGCCATCGACGCCTCGGCGAGCGACAAGGCTGGCCGCGTGCGCTCGGCCCTGGCGGG
>JBKJKH010000549.1:0-3896 GCA_046597595.1 Gemmatimonadaceae bacterium | reverse complement strand
GAGAGAGCGCCGATGTATTGCTGCGCCACATTGTTCCGCAGTGTCTGGTCGGAAGCACCGATGTCCGCCTCTGTGGCCTCCGCATTTGCGCGCGCGAGCCTGGGCGCCATGAAGGTGGCGCCGCTGTAGTTGGCGGCCACATCGAATCCGAAGGAGGAACCAAGCGTGGAAGACGAGCTGCCGAACGAAATTCCACCGAACTGCTGGGGACGTCCTTCACGGTACCCGGTGCCGAAGCTGGTGCTCAGGCTGGGCAGGAGGCCGCCGGTCGCCGCGCGCTGCTGGGCCACTGCACGCGTGCGCTGGTTCAACGCCTGCCGGTGCGTGGGGTTGTTCTGGCGGGCGAGGGCGGTCGCCTCTTCCAGCGACAACGTCGGGGCCGGGCCAGTGCTACCCTGCGCCAGCAACTGCTGGGCGAGCGTAAGAGCGAGCAGGGCAGACGACAGGAATCGCATTTATATCAGATCCGGGTATGAGGTCTGGGCCCCGTACGGCCTGCTACGGGGGGAGGTTTCAGCGTGATTCCAGAGGAAGAACGTCCCGCACCCGAGAAGCGCTGGGCCTCCATAGAGCGCAGGGAACAGGGAACAGGGAACAGGGAACAGGGAACAGGGAACGGGGGAGAGCGCAATTGCACCTGCCTCCTGAGGCCTCTCGCTGTTCATCCGCGCCGTTTCAGCCGCATCCGCCCGATCCGCGATAGCGCCCTACTTTCCCTCGAAACCCCTCTCCGCAGGTGCTGGATTGCATCGATATCGCGGATGACGCGGATGATGCCGAAACGGCGCGGATCATGAACAGCGAGGCCTGAGCGAATGACCCCATTCCTCCCTCGCTCGCAGATTCCGATTCGTGCATTCATCAGGTAACGGTTGGCCAACGCGGACAAAAGACGCGGACACAAGCGGAACACGTGCGGATTGAACGGCGGGATGTCCGCGTAAGCCTGCTAGCGTCCGCGTTCGTCCGCGTTGTCCCGTCTATCCCTTGATTACTCAGCCTGAGTCTGCTTTAACAGGTCGCACCAAAGTCGTGATTGCAGCGTGGCCGCCTGCGTGCAATCATCACTTTCTCAGCAACCCCCTAGTCCTCTTCAGGCAACGGCGCGCGGAAGATGCGGTCGCTTACCTGGCGGCGGATGCGTTCGTAAATGGCCTGGCCCTTCTCGGCCGTCGCGAGCGAGGGGCGTCCAATGGAGCCGGCGCTGCCCTCGGGGACCCGCAGCCAGCCGCGCCTGTACCGTCGCAGCTCGTCGCGCGACATCATATAATCCTGCGCCAGGTCCATGCGTACGCTCCCGGGGAACAGGTGTAACATCAATGACGTATCCACCTCGTCGCCGTGCATGGCTTCCCGCTGGCCCTCCAGCAGATCGCTGAGGTCCATGGCGAAGAGATCCACGACCCGCACCCGGGCTTCATGGGTCACGACAGTTGCCATGGCTTCCTGATGCGGATCGTACTGATGCGAAGTCAGCAGGATGAACTCGCGAAACCCATCTCCTTCCCACTGGTCGAGCAGATCGTTCAACGCACGGTGAAGGGTTTTCTTCCTGAAGAAGGCAGCCCCCGCCGCATTGCGCCGGCCACTGGGCGCGTTGCAGCCATATTCGATCGTGGGCGCACGTACCACGCGGAACTCGGCCGAGAGGTCGTCGGCCATCCGCTCGACGATCATCGTGTCGCACCCGATGGGCAGGTGAGGCCCATGCGGCTCGACGGTCCCAACGGGGAGAATCAGCCGGAAGTCGTTGACGGCGGCGGCCGCAATCTCCGAGGGAAGCATCTCCTTGAGCCGCAGTGGAATTCGCGGCGGTACCGTCGCTTCCGCGTCGAGGGTCACGTCTACCTGGATAAAGGTTGAGCGCGCGTCTGCCATTGCGTGAAGCGCCGGAGCAGTGGCGGTCGGCTGTCGGCATCGCCGCCGCGGCCCTGGCCCTGGTGTTCGGATCGCTCTGGCTGCGTTCGCCTTCCGTACCTTATCTCACCGCGTGCGCACTCGCCACGGCACTGGCTGCTGTTGGAGCCCCGTCGCGACGGTATCCGGGACGGCGGCGGAGTCATGCTCTTTCTGGCGCGCTTGGCGCCTTCGTCCTCTTTGCTGCCTTAGGGCAACGCGATCTCGAGCATGTTGACGGAGACTGGGACGTAGCCCGGGAAGCGCTTCGTCGCCGGGCCGCTCTCGGCGCGCGCGCGGCAATCGAGCAGACCGGGGCGAAGCTCGTGGACATTGCACGGCGTGCGGTGGCGGCACCGGATTCCGCGGCAGAAGCGTTCCGGGCCCTCGACCCGCTCGTCGCGGGCGCGTCGGAGCATGGGGTCGTGCTCTACCGCAATCAGCGACCGTTCGCCTGGGCTGGTACGGTGCGGACGAGTGTCCAGCAGTCGGCACTCCCGGTCGATGTGATGAGCACTCCGCTCTACCTCACCCTGCGCGCGACGGTGGTGCAGGACGGCAATCGTGCCGTCGCGGTGGCGCTGATTCGCGCGAACGCGCCCGCAGACCGTCTCACCAACTCGCTCGAGGATCTGCTCGAACGGCGGTTCCAGGTCCCCGCCTTTTCCTATGCTGCACCGACCGACACGGGAGGCGGTGAGCTCGTGCGTGTCGCTGACGTCGCGCTGATGCGGGTGGATGTCGCGCCCCTGGATCGCGAAACCGTGCGTGTGCAGATGCTCGAAGGGATTCGCTTTCGGAACGGGGCGATCCTCGCGCTCGCGCTCGCGCTCTTCCTGGCAGCGGCGTGGCGGCCCACGCTGTCGCTGGGCGTGCGCTCCGGCCTGCTTGCTGCTGCGCTCGTCGCGGTCTACGTCGCACCGCTGAACGCTTTTTCCAATGCGACACGCGTGTTCGACCCGGCGGTCTACTATTCCGCGTTAGGCAGGGCCTTCACGGCAAGCATCGGCGCGCTGGGGCTGGCGTCAGCGCTGGCGCTCCTTGGCATTCTTTCCCTCCAGCGCGCCCGCGTGCGGTTGCCGAGGTATGCGGCGCTCTCCACACTCCTGCTCCTGGCGGTGCTGGGTCCATTCCTGTTGCGGGATCTGGCGCGCGGCATTTCGGCCCCGCCGTGGGGAGTCTCCGTAGCACTCTGGGCGGCGTGGCAGGGAACGTTTTTTCTCGCAGCGATGGTGGTGCTCGTCGGCACGGTCACCATCGGGCGCACGCTCATTGGACACTCGCGCGGCCTTCCCCCCGTCGTGCCCATCATGCTCGCGCTCGCGGCGGGTGTGCTTGGCCCGTTGCTCTGGCGCGCCCCCAGCGGCTGGCCCGCCTGGTACACGATGTTGTGGGCCGCGGCGATCGGCACCTTCGCGCTCGCACAGCGCACCCGCTACTTCCTGATCACGGCGACGCTCGTGGCAGGCACCGGCGCGGCGACGCTCGTGTGGGGCGCAACGGCGCGGCGGCGCGTTGAACTATCGTCGCGCGACGTGATCGGACTGGGAACACCTGATCCCTATGCTGTCGCGCTGCTCGAACGGTTCGGTGCCCGGCTGGCGGAGGGTAATCCGCCGCGTTCGCGCGTCGATCTGCTTCAGGCGCTCGCCAGTTCCGACGTGGTGGCAGCGGGCTTCCCGGCGCATGTGGCGCTGTGGGATGCGACCGATACGGTGCGGGCGATTCTGGCTCCCGCGCCGTTCGCTGAGCCGTGGGGGGCGTTGGCAGCGCTCGTCACCGCCTCGCGAAAGGCAAACACTCCCGTCCTCGGGCAAGGGCGCGGAGTTCCAGGCGTGCAACTTCTCCTGGCGGTTCCGAACCTCGACGGCAGCGTCACCACGGCTGTCGTCGCACCGCGCACCCGCTTGATTCCCGACCCGCCGTTCGGCGCGCTCCTCGGCATTGCCGCGCCGGGCGGGACGGCCGAACCGCCGTACAGCATCGCGTTCGCGGACGCG
>JBKJKH010000445.1:0-5229 GCA_046597595.1 Gemmatimonadaceae bacterium | reverse complement strand
TGGAAATACAATGCTAACGATAAAAAAGAAGCAAAAAAATGGGATGATTATATGGATGCTTATCAGAATGTGCTGGATGGTTGCCAAAAACATAATCCGTGGATAATAATTCCTGCTGATGAAAAATGGTATCGCAATTATTTAGTGGCAAATACGATTGTAGAAACACTTGAAAATTTAAAGATGAAATATCCAAAATAAAATTCAAAAGATTTTTATGAAACTGCATTTTACCGATCAAACATTTTCATTTGAACTATTGCGGACAGCGAGTTACGGGTTATACGGCGGTTCGGAAATTGGCGAAGTGCTGGCGACGGCAAAGCAGATTCGTGAAGGCGATTTTGAAAGTTGGTATATCGAATGGCAGCGCACGGCGGCGCGGATCGAGGCGGTTGCGACTGACGCGCTTCAAAAAGAGCATCGCGTCAGCGCGGGGCAGGCATTCTTGCGGGCAAGCAATTACTATCGCACGGCGGAGTTTTTCCTTGCGCCCGACGATCCGCGCCGTCTGGTCGCGTTCGAGAAAAGCCGCACAACCTTCCGGCAATTTCTTGAATTGACCGGAATTCTTGTCGAGCGAATTCGAATTCCATACGAAGGAACAACGCTGCCGGGCTACTTTTATCGGGTGGATGATTCACTCAGCCAAAGGCGCACGCTGCTTTCACTCGGCGGTTTCGATTCGACCGGCGAAGAGTTGTATTTTTTCGCGGCGGCGGCAGCATTGGAACGCGGCTACAACGTCCTCACCTTTGAAGGACCCGGACAGGGCGAACCACTACGCATCGAACATATGCCCGCGCGACCCGATTATGAAGTCCCTGTGCGCGCGGCGGTGGATTATTTGCTGACACGCCCGGAAGTGGATCGCGAGCGCATCGCCTTGATGGGAACGAGTCTGGGCGGCTATTACGCGGCACGCGCCGCGGCGTTCGAACCTCGAGTGAAAGCACTGATAATTCACGGCGTGATGTTCGACTTCTGGGCCACGCAAGCCAGTACCAAGCCGGCACTCGGACTGTTGAGTAGATGGAAATCGCCGCGGGGCCTTCGCGCGGTGCTCAAGGTGGCAGCGCGTTTCAGCAGCGAACTGCGGTGGTCCGTGAAGGCGGGCATGTGGGTGCTGGGTGCGAAGGATCCCGTCGGGCTCATACGCGAGATGCAGCGCTATTCGCTCGTGGACACGGCGGGCTTGATCCGGCAGCCAACGCTGATCCTGCATGGCGCGAAAGACCACTTTGCCCCGCGTGAGCAGCTGGACATGTTGTGCGCCGCATTGAAGGCCCCGAAGACGGTGCGCGTGTTTACTGAAGAAGAAGGCGCGGAGGAGCACTGCCAGTTTGGCAACATGACCCTGCTGCATCAGGAGCTGTTTGATTGGCTGGACGAGACGCTTTCACAGGCTGCTGACCAGTCGGCACACATCAACGGCAGATGAAGCACAGATTGAGCAGCACAAACGCGCCACATCGAGACCGGTAAGCTGCCAGTTGGCGCACTCTACTCGCGCGTACCCAACAGCGATCCCACCGGACTTCGGTGAGGCGAGGCTGGACGCGCTGGAGCGTCACGCCTTCGAGTATTTCCTGCAGGAAACCAACCCCACAAATGGTCTCGTAGCTGATAAATCGCAGCCGGGCGCTCCCGCGAGCATCGCGGCTGTCGGCTTCGCGCTCGCGGTGTATCCTGTCGGCGTTACCCGGGCGTGGATGACGCGAGCCGACGCGATCGAGCGCACGCTGGCAGCGTTGCGGTTCTTCTCGACCAGCACTCAGGGCATCGCGCCCGACATGACGGGGCACAAAGGGTTCTACTATCACTTTCTCGACATGATCACCGGCCGGCGCGCCGGGCAGTGCGAGTTATCGACCGTCGACACCACGTTCCTGCTCGCCGGCATGCTCACCGCCGCCGCGTTCTTCGATCAGGACGGGGAGGACGAGCAGGAAATCCGGACGCTGGCAGACGCGCTGTACCGGCGCGTCGATTGGCCGTGGGCGTGCAACGGCGGAGCGACAGTCACCCATGGGTGGAAGCCTGAGAGCGGCTTTCTGCCATATCGCTGGGAAGGCTATGACGAGGCGGTTCTCCTGTACGTACTCGGGCTGGGCTCACCGACGCACCCACTGCCTCCGGAGAGTTACGCGGCGTGGGCCTCTTCCTACCAATGGAAGGAGATCTACGGCTACGAATTCATTTACGGCGGGTCGCTGTTCATCCATCAGTATTCGCATATCTGGGTGGATTTCCGCGGGATCCAGGATGCGTTCGTGCGCGACAAGGGCATTGACTACTGCGAAAACAGCCGCCGTGCGACCTACATTCAGCGGGAGTATGCGATCAGAAACCCTCTCGAATTTGCAGGCTACGGAGAGAACTTCTGGGGCCTCACCGCGAGTGATGGGCCCGGCGAGCGGACGCGGAGAATTCGCGGCGTCGAACGCTCCTTCTTCGACTATGTCGCGCGCGGCGCTCCGTTTGGCCCCGACGACGGCACCGTCGCGCCATGGGCTGTCGTCGCGTCGCTGCCGTTTGCGCCGGAGATCGTGTTGCCGGCCATCCGGCATTTTCAGGATGCGTACCCACAAGTCAGCGGCGAGTACTGCTTCCGGTGCAGTGTCAATCTGACCTTCGCCGACGACGACGATTCCAGCCTTGGCTGGGTGTCGCCCTTCCACTTCGGGATTAACCTCGGGCCGGTCGTGCTGATGTGCGAGAACTATCGGTCGGAGTTGTTGTGGCAGCTGATGCGCGCATGCCCATACGTGGTCGCTGGGCTGCGGCGCGCTGGCTTCACGAATGGCTGGCTGTGATGATTTCGACGGAGAACGAGCAGAAGGCCGCAACGCCGGCGAGTCCCGACGCTGCACGACACGCGCAAACCGCTGAAGAAACCGCGCGTGACCTGGGAACCAACGCCGCACACGGCCTCACGGAAGCAGAGGCAAGCGCGCGTTTCGCGCGTCACGGGCCCAACGCGATGGCCGACCCGGAGCAGCGGTCCGCATTCGCGATCCTCGCTCGCCAGCTCGCCAGTCTCATTGTGGTGCTGCTGCTCGTGGCGAGCGTCGTCGCGTTCATCATGGGAGACACGCTCGAGGGGTTCGCGATTCTGGTCGTCATCGTACTCAATGCGGTCATTGGGTTCGCGACAGAGTGGAAAGCGGCGAGCGCGCTCGAAGGACTCCGAAAGCAGGCCGTGCCCATCGCGCGCGTGCTGCGCGACGGAGTGGAGCGGCAGCTCCCCGCGAAGGATCTGGTCCCTGGAGACATCGTGCTGCTCAGTGCCGGCGATCGCGTCCCGGCAGACGGCCGAGTGGTTGAGGCAGCGCGGCTTCACGTGGATGAAGCGGCGCTCACCGGGGAATCACTGCCGGTGACGAAAAGCGCTGACAGTATCGCCGATACTCAGGCGGCGCTTGCCGACCGCTCGAACATGGTGCACCTCGGCACCGCTGTCACCGACGGTCGCGGCACGGCAATCGTGACAGCCACCGGGGCGGCGACGGAAATGGGCCGGATCGGCAAGCTGCTCGGGGACGTGAGCGCGCGCGGAACTCCACTGGAAGGAAAACTCGCGCAACTCAACCGCGCCCTGCTGGCCATTGTGCTGGTGCTTTCCGCCGTGATCGTGCTTACCGGATGGCTGCGTGGAAACGAGCTGCCTTACATGATCGAGATTGGCATCTCGCTCGCGATCGCCGCCGTGCCCGAAGGGATGCTCGCCGTGACGACGATGACGCTTGCCATCGGCATGCAGCGCATGGCCCGGATGAACGCGCTTGTGCGGCGACTGCCCGCCGTGGAAGCACTCGGCTCAACGACGGTGATCTGTTCCGACAAGACCGGCACGCTCACCCGCAACGAGATGACGGTTCGCGCCATGCACATCGGCGACCGCCGGATCGATGTGACGGGCACGGGATACGCGCCGCAGGGAGAGTTTCACACGCAGGGACAGCCCATCAACGTTCTGGAAAAGCCGGATCCCGCGGATGCGCTGATGCTCGCCCTGCGGATCGGCGCACTCTGCAACGACGCAAAGGTCGATCGCACCGGGGACGAGGCAACGGTGCTCGGTGACCCGACGGAGGCGGCGCTGATCGTCGTTGCAGAGAAGGCCGGACTTGCGCGCGCCGAACTGGAGCGTGAGTACCCGCGGGTCAGTGAGATCCCCTTCAACAGCGAGACGAAGCGGATGTTCACGGTGCACCAGGCGCCGGGCGGTGGCGCGGTCGCGTACGCGAAAGGTTCGCCAGCTGCGATCCTTGCCGCGAGCGGTTCGGTGCTCGCGCACGGTGCGGTGCCGCCGATGACTGATAACCTGCGGCAGCAATGGAAGCAAACGAACGACGAACTCGCCGGCGGTGCACTGCGCGTGCTGGCGCTGGCGTATAAGGAGTTGCCTTCCACAGAGGGGGCGCGCGAAGAGGAACTCGCCCGCGACCTGACCTTTGTCGGCCTCGTGGGCATGATCGACCCGTTGCGCGATGGAGTGCAGGACACCATCGCCACGTGCCGCGCGGCGGGAATCCGTACTGTGATGATCACTGGCGATCAACAGGTGACGGCAGCGGAGATCGCCCGGCAACTGGGGATCGATGTGAGCCCTGACGGCACGAAGATGGGAGCAGCGCACGCGCGAGATCTCGAGGGCCTGGACGAGAAGGGATGGCAGGCGATCGCCAGGAGTACCGCTGTTTTCTCACGGGTCTCACCTGAGCACAAGCTGAAGATCGTCGAGGCGCTCCAGCGAGAGGGAGAGATCGTGGCGATGACCGGTGATGGCGTGAACGACGCGCCCGCCCTGAAGGCGGCTGACATCGGCATCGCGATGGGCATCCGCGGCACCGATGTCGCGAAGGAGGCGGCGGACATCGTCATCACCGATGATGACTTCGCCACCATCGTCGGCGCGGTTGAACACGGGCGTGTGATCGTCAACAACATCCTCCGCTTCATCCACTACCTGTTCTCGTCCAACTTCGCCGAGGTCCTGACCGTCTTTGCCGCAATCATGCTTGGCTGGCCTCTGCCGCTCGGCGTGCTGCAGATCCTCTGGCTCAACATGATCACCGATATTTTTCCTGCGCTCGCGCTTGCGCTGGAGCCGTCGGCGCCGGACGTGATGCGCCGGCCACCTCGGAATCCGAAAGCGCCGTTGATGACGCTGCAATTCGCATGGTTGATTGCGTGGCAGGGCCTGCTGCTGGCAACGTGCACACT
>JBKJKH010000042.1:0-9833 GCA_046597595.1 Gemmatimonadaceae bacterium | reverse complement strand
GGTTCCGTTCAGGCTCGAGACGGTGCTGTCGAGAGGAGGAGACGTGGAATCGAAGTAGTGTCCGACGGGCGGTTCACGAACGAGCCCTGATCGATGCGTCATCAGGGACCGCAGCGTAATGGGCGTGCTGAAGGGATTTCGCGGTGTAAATCCGGGGAGATATGAGGAGACCGGCACATCCAGGTCGAGCGCGCGACGCTCAACGAGGCGCATGACGGCAAGGTCGGTGAACAGCTTCGACACCGACCCGACGCGGAAGACGGATCGTGCCGTGACCGCGCGCTCCCCGCCCGCCGCATCCCTGGCCACGCCGTAGCCGCGTGCCCACACAATGCGCTGATCTTCGACCAGGGCGATCGCGAGCGCGGGAAGCCGCTTTTCGCGCATCTGTTCCTCGATCAGCGCACCAATCTGGCGCCTGACGGGCTCGTAGCCGAGGAAGGTGACGCTATCGGCCGCAACCGGGCGCTGTGCCGGAAGTGCGTCAAAGGCGAGTGGCAGCAGGGCGAAGACCAGGACACATTGGCGCATACGTGTGAATCTCGCCGCGGTCGTGGTGCGATGGAAGCGGATCGATTGCCCGAGGCCCTACGTCGGCTGACGTATCGTGCCAGATTCTCGACGCGACCAGCTTATCGGCGACATCTCACCCGAGGATTCGATGCGCTTCATACTCCGTGTGCTCGTGCTGCCCGCCTTGCTCTTTTTGCCCTCAGGCGCGCGCGCCCAGGAAACGCCGCAACTCGCCGTTGCGGACAGCACCCAGATCCAGCGAATTCGACTTTCCGACGGATCAACGCTCGTGGGCCGGATCACGGCGACAACACCTGACAGCGTGTTCATTCGGACGGCCATGGCCGAAATTCGCCTCCCGCGCTCCGCCGTGAAGAGGGTCGAGACGGCATCCGCAACCCGCCTGCGCAATGGAGAGTTCTGGCCAGAAAACCCGAATAGCACGCGCCTCATCTTTGGTCCCACGGGCCGTCAGCTCAAGAAGGGCGACGGGTATTTCTCGAACTACGAGCTCTTTTTTATCGGGGCGTCGGGAGGCGTGACCGACAGGGTAACGCTTGGCGGCGGTATGAGCATCATCCCGGTGAGCGACAATTTCTTTGGCAACAACATTTATTACTTCACCCCGAAGATTGGCCTGCTGCAGAGCCCCGGACTCAACATCTCCATCGGCGGCCTGTTCGGCGCCCTTGGATCTGAGCTGATAAATGGAGACGGCGGGAAATTCGGGATCGTTTACGGAGTGGGTACCGCCGGGTCGTCGGATCACAGCGTGACCTTTGGAACAGGGTTCACATATTACGGCACTGACTTCTCCGCCAAGCCGCTCTTCATGCTGGGCACCGAGCAGCGCCTGAGTCGCCGGGTGTCCTTCGTTTCAGAGAACTACCTGATCTCCGGCCAGGGAGCGGAAGGGCATGTCATCTCGTATGGCGTGCGTTTCATGGGGGAGAAGATTTCGATCGACCTCGCCCTGTTGAACAACTTCAGCGAGCCGGTATTCCCGGGGATCCCCTTCCTCGGATTTGTATTCGCGTTTTGACCCGCGCGGAGCGGCACACTGTTATTGCGTGCGCCGCTCGGTCGTCTCGGAGGGGACGCACGTCCCCCACGCTCGAACCTCCACCAGTCCGTCGTCCTTGACGGGCAGGGCATGGTCACCTAGTGTGGCGTTCGCCACTCAACCTCGAGGCTTCTCCGAGTGTCCTCCCTCGTAACGCCCACCAAGCCGTCTTCAGAGCCGCAGATCCTCGTCGGCCAGCCGAAGGCTGGCCAGGATGCGATGCTCGACCTGCGTGACATGCACGTGCCCGCGCTTTGGTTCGGTATCGCGCTCGCCACTGTCACACTCGCCAACTTCGCCCTGCTCTGGTGGCGGCCGTCGTTCGGCAACGCCGAGTGGGAGTTTGCCACGATCGGCCAGACGCTGGACCGCCTTCCGTTACTCGTGGTGAGTCTCGCACTCATCATCTACGGCGTCCTCCAGAGCGGGTCGGTCAACGGCACCCGCGCCCTGGCGGGATTCTGCGCCTTCCTCACGCTGTGGATCGTCGCCAGCACCGTGTTGTACGGGTTGGCGTCGCTCGTCGCTTTCAAGCTCGTCCCCGGCAACCAGCTGAGCATGGTCAGGCGAACGGTCGCCAAGAACCTGTTCGGTGCGGTCGTCTACACCATCCTGTTTAGCGCAACGGCCGTGCAGCTGTGGCGTCGCACGCGCGCCCGCCGGTAGCGCATGACGGTCCCGGCTTTCGGCGCGCCGGACGCACGACAGGCGTCGACAGGGGTTACAGTGATGGATTATGTTAAGCTGTGTAACTAATTGATAAACATTGCCTTATATCCGTAACAACCTGCTTCCCAGATGGAGCGTGGTACGGCGCAACCTTTGCCATAAATCCTCGCGGAGTCCAGACCGACAACCCTTCGAATGACATCGAGGTAGACGGTGGATCGCATTCCCGCGCAGGACACACCGCAGCAACCAACCTCGCCGGCTTCCAAACGGCAGGACAAACCGCGGCGCGCAGGAAGGGCGACGCTTGGGCGGCGTGGGGGCGAGTCTCGCTCCGCGGAAGACCGTCGCCGCCAATTCGATCGCGATGCGCGCGTGAAGCGACGCGCCGAGCTCAAGAAGTTCATGAAGAAGCACGACCTCTCTGCCTTCGGGCAAGTGCTGGCGCACCTCGCCCAGACGGTCTTCGGGCCACGCGCCACGGTCGTCGCGCATATCCGCCGGCATGTCGGCCAGGACTATCTGGCCTATGTCGTGGATGCGGCCGATCCGTCTGCCGCCGTCCGGTACGACATATTCATGCCTCGCGAGCGGACGTTCTGGTCGCTGTTCGCGGCCCTGCCGAAGCCGGCGGCTCCTATCGCGGTGGCGGTCCGGCCAGCCCGCGGCTGGTGCCGTGTCGAGGCAATCGCCGCGATGTTCGACGCGGCCGAGCCGGGATGACCCGCCGCTACTTGCTCATCGCGTAGACGGCGACCGTACAGCCGCTCGAGTACACACGGACAGCGTCGACGACGGCGCCCATCTCGAAGCAGGGAGAACCGGAAACCTGCCCGCGCGTCCACAACACGCGTCCGGCAGCGTCGATCTTCGCGATCTTCCCCGACGACGTGGCGTAAACAAAGGCGCCATCTGTCGCCAGCCAACCCCAAACGCTGCCCATTTCGCGAGGTCGCAGGCTCCAGAGGACACGCCCGGTCTCGGCGTGATATCCCGTGATGATCGTGCTGGCTGACGCCGCGACCACCACGTCGCCGAGTACCGCGAGTGGCCTTGTGTCGTCCCCATGGACCATCGCACTTTCGAGCGGGGGCGCGTGCCATTTCACCCTGCCGTCAGTCCGCAATAGCGCCCACAGCGATCCATCATTGGCCGCGGCGACCACCACGTCTCCGGCAATCGCAACTGGACCCGTACCGCCCGACCCGAGGCTGGGAGCGGCAGGGACAAAGGCGCGCCGCCACCGTTCCGCACCGGTTGCACCGTCAAGAACGACCACTCCGCCGGTGCGTGGATTCCCGAGCCGCTCTAAACCCACGTACAGCGCTCCCTCGTGCAGCACCGGATCCCATGTGATCGAATAGTGGCCGGTATCGACCTGTGCCCTCCAGCGGACCGCGCCCGTGCGTGCGTCAAGCGCCCATACATAGCCGTAGGATGCAGAACCGACGTAGACACTTGCCGAGTCGGACGTGAGGAGCGAGTAGCCAGGAAATCCCTGCGCAGGCGCGAAGACCCAGAGCGCGGTTCCGGTCGATCGGTCGAATGCGTGGATGCTCCTGTCGCTGGTCACGACCACCTCGCCCGCGAGCGTTGTCCCGTATCCGCGCGTCTTCGCTCCCGTACTGCCTGTTCGCGACCGCCAGCGCACGATGCCCGTCCGCTTCTCGATGGCCATGAGCTCGTGTGTGCTGTTCGTCGCGTACAGCATGTCCTTGTCGTGCGCGGGAATCCCGTGCCCCGCGCCAGGCACCTCCCAGAGGATTGCGCCCGCAGGCAATGGAGGATTGGCCAGGATGTCGGTACACCCGGAAAGCGGGAGCACGCCGAGAATCACGGCGAAGAACGAGGCGGCGCGCCGCCCCGTTCCCATGCGATCAGTGCACACCGAACGATCCTCTCAACACTCCGGCGAGCGCACTCATGCTCGCGGGCGCTGACGTTTCCTCCATGTGCCCCAAGCCGTACACGGTTGCTGCTGGCGTCGCATTGGGCCAGTACTGGCTGTACGCCGGCACGATCCCGTCGCTGTCACACTCCCCGGCGGCCGTCCAGCCATCCACCAGTCCACACCACATCGCATCCGTGTTCGCGAGCTGGTACGCCCCGAGTGCCCACAGCCATGCGTACGCACGCTTGTAGCCGGACATGAAATCCGAGTAGTCGTCGTACCATACGTACTGCTCATAGTTGCTCGCGTAGACCTCCGCGAGCATGTACTGCGTCGTCGTCGCGGAATTGTGGAACTGTGGCGTCAACCCTTTCCACATGACGCCGGCGCCTAAGAACCTGTAGATGATGCTGTATCGGCGTGGGATATTCTGCGCTTCCCGCGCAAGCAGCGCAGGTGTCCCGAGTGAGAGCGCCGCCCAGCCTGCCGTGCCCATGGACTGGACCACGTTATTGGTGGCCTGCCTCGTCACGAGATTGATGGCGAAGTACTGATAGAGCACGTTCATCCACGGATTCACGTAACGGTGAAACTTCCCGCCCATGAAATGCGCCAGGTCTGAAGAAAAGTCCCATCCAAACTGGCCGTACACAGAGACGGGCCGCACGATGTCGCCCCACCAGTAATCGAGAGTGTTGACAAGCGATCCATCAACGGCGCGATCGGCGAGGGGGGCGCCATGCTGCGGCGAGCCAAGGGTGATGGCGCCATGCATTTCCTGCCCGAGATAGGCAGCTGTGCGAATCACTGTTCCACCGTTGCTGTGGCCGATCGCGATGTAGGGGCCGAATCCCCACATCGCGGCGCGAAGCTTTTCCGCCTGAGTGATGAACTCCCCGAATGAGCCGAGCGTGGGGGCAAGGAAGCGGACGTGCGGAAACTCTGCCTGGAGCATGTTGATCCCTGCCTGCCATGCGGGACCATCCGAATTGAGCCCATGCACGAGAAACACGGCAGTGGGCTGCGCCAGCGCGCGCGCGGGAGGCAACACCAGCAGCGACAACAGGAGGGTGCGGGCGATGAGACGGGTGGACGTCATTGTCCCGGCCCTCCGCGACGCACCGTCACGTTGCGGTAGGCATGTTCCACCACGACGCGATCGGTCGCCGTGTCATCGAGCACGTGCTCACTCACCATGCGTGATACGATCGGCGTTCCATCGGCGAGTCGCGTGACCTCGCTGCGGCGGTGGGCGACGACCTTGCCGCGTTGCGTGAACGTCTCCTCGACAATCGCACCGACGTCATCGTCGACAACGGCCTCGATGGTGAGGTCACGGACCTGGGCGCGGTAGAGCGACCGGCCCGGCGTCCGGCCTGCGGCCGGCGCACCGAGGCGCGCTCGAATGCGTGCGAGCCGAGCATCCTTCCGGTCAGGTATGAGGACGATGGCATCAACGGCTGCTCCGCTGTCGAACCCACGAGAGGCGCTTGTGGTCGCGCCCCGATTCGGCCACGCGGTAAGCTGGTCCTTCTCGCTGGCGAGATCGGGAGGGAGCGCCACTTCCCTTCCCTCGGCATCGAGAAAAGTCGCTGTAGCGTCGCCATCACGCCGAACGATGGTCACTGGAAAGCGAGAAACGGAGGACCCGATTCCGGAGGCGGTGCCCGCCTGGCGCAGGGCTGCATGGTCGAGAGTCGTGCGCGATGTCCAGACATTGTCCGACCCGCGCGTGCGGTCGATGTGATAGCGCTGCAGCGTCGCACGTCCGCGCGTGCCTTTTTTATTGCCGGACGGAGTGATGCGCAGTTCGACGTCCGCGCCGAAATGGTCGATGCCTGGCGCGTGAAGGGTGGCGGTTGAGGGAATGAGAGCGGTTCGCTCGGGAGCAAGGGGAGTGATATCTCGCGCGTCGGTGCAAGCGACGGCGAGGGACGCTGCCAGGAGCAGACGTCCGCGCACGCGCGGTGCCATCTGTCCTCCTATGGTCGAATTTCTATGGTGCAGTGCCCCAGGCGCGCGGTGCATGCGCTTTCCTGATGGTCACCGAAGTCCGAATGGATTTCGGAAGGATGGCGAGGGTAACTCGCCCGGGTCAGCGGGCCGTCAGCGGTCCAGGATTCGCGCGAAGGGGGCCGAATCCACGTTGCCACCGCTGAGCACGACCGCCACCCGCGTGCCGCGCACCTTCTCCCGTTCCTGCATCAGAGCAGCAAATGACGCAGCACCCGCACCCTCGGCGACATTGTGCGTGTCGGCAAAGAGCATCCGCATGGCCGCTTCGATCTCGTCGTCCGTGACGACAACAATGCGCTCGACCCCCCGCGAAATATCGGCGAGTGCGTCCGCCACGGGGATGCGGCACGCCATACCGTCGGCGATGCGGGTAGTGACATCGTGCGACACCACCCGCCCCGCTTCGAACGACATGGCCATGGCAGGAGCGGCGGCAGCGACGACTCCGATCACGACCGTACGCAGGCCGAGCGCGTCGCGAGCGGCCATGACCCCCGCGATTCCCGAGCCGAGCCCGATCGGCACGTAGACCGCGTCGAGTGCAGGAGCGCCGCGAAATAACTCCAGGGCATAAGTGCCGACGCCGCGCACAAGCCACTCGTGGTACGACGGCAGCCGGTGCCAGTCGCGCTCGAGGGCAATGGCGTCCGCCGCCTCGACAGCGTCCTGGAAATCGTGGCCATGTTCGATGAGCTCGACGCCAAGCGCGCGCATCGCATCGTTCTTCTGCGCCGAGTTGCCGAATGGCACGACGACACACGCCGCCAGCCCATGTCGCCGGGCGGCAAACCCGACCGACTGGCCGTGGTTTCCGCGCGTCGCAGAGACGATACCCCTGATTCCGGCCTCCGCACGGACCAACTCGTCCATGTACACCAGCCCGCCGCGGACCTTGAACGCTCCCAGCGGAGAATGGTTCTCATGCTTGACCCAGACTTCCGCACCAACGCGCGCGTCGAGGAGGGGCCAGTGGTATTGCGGCGTCGGCGGCATCGCCGCATGCACGAGTACGGCGGCAGATTCGAGGTCGGCCAGGGTCGGCAGCATGCGGAAGTCTAGCGAAAGTCGGTGTATTCTTCACGGCATGATTGCGTTCGCAGTACTGGCCATGACCCTTCACAGACATGTATCACATGCGTAATACTCGCGCGCTCGGCCTTCTCGCCCTCAGCATGACGGCTGCCTCGTCCCTTTCGGCGCAACTCGTGCTGCGCCCCGTTCCAAGCGGACGCGGAACGGCGGAGGTGACGCTCGCCTACCCGTCAGGACAGGCGCCGGAGGGATTCAAGCCGCTCACGATCAAGCTCGACTACGGACAGCCGTCGCTGCGCGGGCGCGCGCTTCACACGGACAGCCTGGTGCCCTACGACAAGGCCTGGCGCGTGGGAGCGAACGGACTCACGACGCTCAAGACCGAAGTCGCGCTCGACGTCGGTGGTGCGACGTTACCCGCTGGGACATATGCCTTGTTCGTGATTCCGAGCCGCACCGTGTGGACGCTCATCTTCCAGAAGAACATGGGTCAATCCGCCACGCAGTACGAAATGGTGAATGATGTCGCGCGCGCCAGCCTCCAGTTGCGCACGCTCGCGGAGCCGGTGGAGAGCCTGACGATGTGGCTCATCCCGTCGATGGCACCAGGATTGGCACGAGGCGAGTTGAAGTTCGCGTGGGGGCGTGAGGAGCTGTCTACCACCTGGCAAGTGAAGAAGTGAGTCCATGCTCCCTCGCTTAGCGCTGCTGGCAGCCTGGCTCCCGCTCGCCGCGGGCGCGCAATCACTATCGTCGGCAGCGCCCAGCTCAACAGAGCCTGGGCGTGCGCACGCGGTCGTGCTGATTGTCACGGATGGCCTGCGATGGCAGGAGCTCTTCTCCGGAGCGGACAGTGCGCTCATGAACCGGAGCGTAGGAGGAGTGCAGGACACCACGCGCCTCCGCCTCGATTTTTGGCGAGCGGACGCGGCCGCGCGACGCCGCCTGCTCATGCCATTCTTCTGGGATACCGTTGTTGCCCGCGGCGTGGTATGGGGGAACCTGAATGCGGGCAGCAATGCGCACGTGACGAACCGGTTCAAGTTCTCTTATCCCGGTTACAACGAAATGCTGACGGGTACGGCGGACCCGCGCATCGACAAGAATGACTTCGGGCCGAATCCCAATGTGACGGTCTTCGAGTGGCTGAACAGGCGCCCATCCTTTGAAGGTCGCGTGGCGGCGTTCGCGACGTGGGGCGTCTTCAACGCGATCTTCAACCGCGAGCGCGCGCAATTTCCCATGCACGCTGGTTGGGGACCACCGCCGGGGCGCAGGCCGAGCGCGCCCGAGCGTTCTCTGGACCGGCTGTATCGCACAACCACGCGCCTGTGGGAGGACAATGGCTACGATGCGTTCATGCAGGCGGTGGCGCTCGATCACATTCGATCAAAGAAGCCGCGTGTGCTCTTCGTGGGGTATGGCGAAACGGACGAATTCGCGCACATGCGTCGCTACGACCTTACGCTGCGCACCGCGCACAGCGTCGACGGATTCATTTCCGAGCTCTGGCGCACGATGCAGGCGATGCCCGAGTACCGAGGGCGTACGACGTTCATCATCACCACCGACCACGGTCGCGGCGACGGCGAGCGATGGACTGACCATGGGGAAGACGTGGCAGGAGCGGAGCAGATCTGGATTGCGATGTTTGGCGCCGGTGTTCCACGACTCGGGGAAATGAGAGAAAGCGCGCCCGTCACGCAGTCACAGATAGCGGCGACAATCGCCGCTTTGTTAGGCGAGCGCTACACCGGCACAACACACGGGGCGGCTGCGCCGCTCCTTCCCGTCTCGCCCCCGAGGTAGAGGCCCATGTCCATCGCCCGCAACGCGCTTCTCGCTGCCGCCAGGAGCCCTTTTCTGAACCGTCAGGCATCAAACCGTGCGTTCGTCAAGCGCGCAGTCAGGAAGTTCATGCCTGGGGAGGAACCAGCAGACGCGTTGGCCGCCGCGGAGGCGCTCGCGCTCGAAGGACGTGGGACAATCTTCACCAAGCTCGGCGAGAATCTCACTCGGCTCGATGAAGCGGACGCAGTCCGGGACCACTATCTGTGGCTGTTCGACCAGATCCACAGCCGGCGCATTCCCGGTCATGTTTCCGTGAAGCCCACGCAACTCGGTCTCGACCTCTCGCCGGCCGCATGCGCCGCGCATCTCGATATCCTTGGCGCGAAGGCGATGGAGACGGGGTCGACGCTCTGGATCGACATGGAGGACTCGAGCTATGTCGATCGAACGCTCACCCTGTACGAAGCGACCAAGCGGAAGCATGCACGTACGGGGATCGCGATCCAGGCGTACCTCCATCGCACGCCGTCGGACATCGACCGTCTCATGCCGCTGCACCCGATCATCCGCCTCGTGAAGGGGGCGTACGCGGAGCCGGCGAACGTTGCGTTTCCAGTGAAGCGCGACACCGACACGGCGTATTTCGATTTGTCCGTTCGCTTGCTCGAGCGCGCGAGGGACGGCGGATGCCTCCCGGTCTTCGGCACGCACGACATGACGCTTGTGAGGCGGATCGTTGCGCGTGCGGAAGCGTTGCAGCTCACCGACGCACAGTACGAGGTGCAACGCTTCCGCATGCGCAACGATCCGCCTCACGAGCGTCATGTCGTGCGTGCCGAAGACCGGAAGGCATCCGCC
>JBKJKH010000301.1:0-3565 GCA_046597595.1 Gemmatimonadaceae bacterium | reverse complement strand
GAGGAAGCGTGCGGTGTCGCGCACCACCTCCCGTGCGACGAGATCGCCTTTCTTGGCCGCGTCGTACACCGTCTGCGCGGTGATGTTTTCGAGCACGCCCCCGGCAAGCTTCAAGAGAATCGAATCGTCGATGCCGCTCTCGTGCGCCTCTCGCGCACGCTCCGCGATCGCCGGGCCAGACGCATAGGCCTCGAGACACCCGTAATTGCCGCACTTGCAGCGCCGGCCCGTCGAGTCGATGGTCGTATGCCCGATTTCACCCGCGACGTCCGAGGCACCATGATACAGCTTGCCCTCGAGGATGATGCCGCCGCCAATGCCGGTGCCGATGGTGAGGCCGACCACATTGCGCGCGCCGCGCGCCGCACCCTGCCACCATTCGCCGATTGTGGCGCAGTTCGCATCATTGTCGAGCGTGGCCGGGAGACCGACCGCCTCGGAGACGCGATCGCGGAGGGGAAAATCCGTCCACCCCAGGTTCGGGGTCACGATGACGATGCCCTTGTCGCGATCCAGCGGTCCGGGCGATCCGATACCCACGCCGATAAAATCCTTTCGTTGCGCGCCCGTTTTGGCGGAGGTCTCGGTGACAACCGTGTTGATCATCCGCGCGATACGGGCGACGACGGCATCGGCCCCCTCGTCGGCGTGCGTGGCCTCGGAGCGCAAGGAGAACGTGGCGCTCCCATCTTCGGGCATCGCACCGGCGACGATGTTCGTCCCGCCCAGGTCGAGGCCGATGATGTAGCGGGTGGTGCCTTTGCGCTTGATGGCCATGTCGTGCGGAAGCTGTGGGGAGACTACCGGGCGAGCACTCGATGCACCGCGTCCGCGACGAGCGCCGCATCAATATCGCGCATGCAGCGCCAGTGTCCCAATGGGCAGCGTTCCGGTCCGTGACGGTCGCACGGGCGACAGGCGAGCCCATCGTGTCCGAGCACCTCGCGCGTTGCTGCCAGTGGACCAAACCCGAACTCGGGAACCGTAGGGCCGAAGATCGTGACGGTCGGAGTTCCCATGGCTGACGCGAGGTGCTGGGGCGCTGAGTCGTTCGTGACGATGGCCACGCACCGCCGAATGGCTTCTGCGGAGGCGAGCAGCGATAGCCGCCCAGTCGCATCGATGGCAGACGGGACCTGCGCGCGGATTTCCAGTGCGAGCGCACCGTCGTCCTTCCCTCCGATAATCAGCATCCTCATGGGCGGCGAAAGCCGGGCGGCGAGCGCGGCATACGCAGGCCATCGCTTCGTCGCCCACACACTGCCGGGGGCGAGCGCCACGAGGGGCTCACCTGCATATCCGGCCTCACGCAGCAGCGCGTCGACCGCAGTGCGCTCGGCGTCTCCAGGAAACAGCGACGGCGGCGGTGTCGTCGTGGGAGTCTGCGTTCCGAGGGAGAGCAAGCGAAGGGCGTGATGCGCACGTTCATCGTAGGCAACGCGCTCGGTGTAGAAACGGCGGCCGGCCGACGTTTCGAAGCCCACGCGCCGCGGAATGCGCGCAGCGAAACCGAGCGCGGCACTTCGCACCGAGCCCTGGGCGAAGTAGGCGGCCTCGTACGCGCGCGAGCGGAGCGTGCCTGCCACGCGCACAAAACCGCGCGCGCCGGAATCCCTGCCGCGCTTGTCGAACAGCAGGACGTCACGCACGTGCGGATTGTTCGCGAGCAGCGGGGCCGAGGACGGAATCGCGAGCACGTCCACCGCGCCAGTGCCGCTGCGCGCGAGATATTCGAGCAACGGTGTGGTGAGCACCATGTCGCCAATGAAGCTCGTCTGGACGACGAGCCGCGCCGGCGCGGGCTGGCTCAATCGACCTGGAGCACGGCCAGAAAGGCTTCCTGGGGAATTTCGACGGAGCCGACCTGCTTCATCCGCTTTTTTCCTTCCTTCTGCTTCTCGAGCAGCTTGCGCTTGCGGCTGATGTCACCGCCGTAGCACTTCGCGAGCACGTCCTTGCGCAGCGCTTTCACCGTCGAGCGCGCGATCACCTTGTTGCCGATCGCCGCCTGGATGATGACCTCGAAGAGCTGTCGAGGAATCAACTCCTTGAGCTTGTCCGCGATCTTCCGCCCCCACTCGTACGCCTTGTCCTTGTGGATGATCACCGAGAAGGCGTCGACCGGATCGTTGTTAATCAGCATGTCGAGTTTCACGAGGTCGCTCGGCCGATACTCGATCAGGTCATAGTCGAGCGACGCGTATCCGCGGCTGATGGTCTTTAACCGATCGAAGAAATCGAGGATGATCTCGCCGAGCGGGAATTCCCAGTCGAACTCGACGCGTTCGGTGTCGAGGTACGTCATGCCCTTGTAGATGCCACGGCGGTCCGTGCCCAGCGTCATGATGGGGCCGATGTACTCGGCCGGCGCCATGATGCGGGCCTTCACGTAGGGCTCTTCGACGCGATCCACGGTGCCCGGCTGCGGCATGCTCGCCGGATTCTCGATGAGCTCCATCGTCCCGTCGGCATGATACACATGGTATTCCACGCTGGGAACGGTCGTGACCAGTGCGAGATCATGTTCCCGCTCCAACCGCTCCTGCACGATCTCCATGTGCAGGAGGCCGAGGAACCCGCAGCGAAAGCCGAAGCCGAGGGCGGTCGACGTCTCCGGCTCGTACTGGAGGGAGGCGTCGTTGAGCTTGAGCTTGGCGAGCGAGTCGCGGAGTGCCTCGTACTGCGTGGTCTCGGTGGGGTACATCCCGGCGAACACCATCGAGTGCACGTCCTTGTATCCGGGCAGCGCCGACGCGGCGCGATTGTTCGCATCGAAGATCGTGTCGCCCGATCGTGTTTCCGCGACGGACCGAACGTTGGCGAGCACGTAGCCGACCTCACCCGCCTGCAGTACGTCGGCTTTCACTTGCCGAAGCTGCAGATAGCCGACTTCACTCACCTCGTACTTGGCGTCGTTGGCGCCGAAGGTGATCTGCATCCCCGGCTTGATCTCCCCGTCGACGACGCGCACGCTGGGAATGGCGCCCCGGTACCGGTCATAGTACGAGTCGAAGATCAGGCCACGCAGTGGTGCGGATGGGTCGCCTTCCGGCGGCGGAACGTGCTTGACGATGGCCTCGAGCAGGGCGGGGATGCCCAGCCCCTCCTTGGCACTGACAAGCAGGATGTCGTCCGGATCCGTGCCGATGAGATCGTGCACTTCCTGCTTCCTGCGCTCGGGTTCGGCGCCGGGCAGGTCGATCTTGTTCAGGACGGGGATGATCGTGAGGCCCGCGTCCAACGCCAGGAACAGGTTCGAGAGCGTCTGCGCCTGGATGCCCTGGGAGGCATCCACGACGAGGATGGCCCCTTCGCAGGCGGCGAGAGAGCGCGAGACCTCGTACGTGAAGTCCACGTGCCCCGGCGTGTCGATCAAGTTGAGCTCGTACGATGTGCCGTCAGGCGCGGTGTACGTCATGCGCACGGCGTTGAGCTTGATCGTGATCCCGCGCTCGCGCTCGAGGTCGAGCGTGTCCAGCACCTGCTCCTTCATCTCGCGCTTTCCCAACGCACCGGTTGCCTCGATCAGGCGGTCGGCAAGCGTCGACTTGCCGTGGTCGATGTG
>JBKJKH010000300.1:0-3302 GCA_046597595.1 Gemmatimonadaceae bacterium | reverse complement strand
GGTGGGCGAGCGCCTGAGCATCCGTGACTTCGCGGATGCCCTGCGTGGGGCGGGCGTCGAGACGGGTGGACCGAAGGCGTATGGCGCACGGGACAAGCAGGCCTTTGCGTCGACACTCGATCGCGTGCTCACCCGGGCGCGGCGTGCGATGTGAAGATCAGCACAACTTTCGTGAACCAGGAGTCATGATGAAGCTGCATGCATGCGCACGGCGCATTTCGCTGTCGCTGTTGCTTCTCTGTCCCGTCACCGCAGCCGCCCAGGGAATGCGGCTGGTCGGCCGCAGTGATCTCGGGGGAGCCGGACTCAATGGCGACCTCGCGGTTGTCGGTACCACCGTGATCGTCGCCGCGGGAATGATGCCCGCTGCCGGCGTGCATGCGCATCTGTACAATCCGTATCCGTGTCCCGCGGTCGCAGTGAAAATCGCCGATCTCTCGACACCACGAAGTCCTCGGGTGGTCGCAACGATCCCTGTGGCTGCGGGCGTCGCTGCGCATGGCGTGGCGGCCGCGCGTGTCCGCACCCCGTCGTTCACGGGAGATCTCCTCGCCGTCGCGCTCTCGACCTGCGGAGGCAGCGGCGGCACTTTCGAGCGCGGCGTCGCCTACTACGACATTACCCGCCCCGCCGCGCCGCTCTTTCTCGGCCGCTACCAGGCGGACGCAGACATCGTGCAGGCGGACAGCGTGCCGGCCTGCGGAGCACCGCCGGCGAAAAGCGCCACGCGTTGCGCCACGTCGCAGCATTCCGTCTCGCTCGTGCAGCGCGCCGATGGACGCGTGCTCTCGCTCTCCGTCGAGCCAGGTGCATCCGCCAGCAAATATCCATCGGGCGACTTCCGCGTCGTGGACGTCACCGATCCGCGAAAGCCCGTGCAGGTCGGCGCGTTTCCGCCGCCGGGGGCGCCCATCTTCTCGACGAATGGATGTCGCCCCTTCAGCGCCGGGCATGGCGCCGGATTCTCGCATCAAGGCGCCCGGGGACTTCTCGCATTCTACGACGGCGGCCTGTTCGTAGTAGACCTGACGCGTGGCGTACCCGCCAGGCTCGGCCAGTTCACGTATCCCGAGACGCGGCGCCTCGAAGCCAGCGCCGCGTACGTGGCGGCCGCAAAAGTCGGAACGCGCGATCTCGCGCTCATCTCAGAGGCGGACTTCATTCCGTCCAACACGACACTCGACGTCGAAGGGCCCGCAGGGGCCGCGCGATCGATATTCGGATGCGAGGCAATCTTCACGCTCTACGATCCGAAGAATACTGCGCAGCTCTACCGGCGGCCGGACATGGCGATTCGCGCGGCGCTCGCGTATATCGG
The DNA here is from genome assembly GCA_046597595.1 of Gemmatimonadaceae bacterium. Lineage (GTDB taxonomy): Bacteria > Gemmatimonadota > Gemmatimonadetes > Gemmatimonadales > Gemmatimonadaceae > JBKJKH01. Next base: position 1,984 of record JBKJKH010000300.1, on the reverse strand, counting down.
CGTCGGGTGCGCGGTGAGTGTTTCCGCCGACATGCACGCGGATATGGGCGCCATGTCGCATGGCAGTGCGGATTCCGTTCGCGTGGCAAAGTCCACGCTCGCGGATCCCTATCTCGCCGACCCCCGCGGGCGTATCGCGCTGATCGACCGCAGCCGGCAGCCCTTGCAGCCTGCGTCGGCAGGCGGTTCTGGATGCTCGGTCGCGGACCGCGTGCGGCTCGCGGAGGCGGCCGGCGCAGTGGGAGTCGTGCTGCTCCAGACCAGCACGACCGCGCCGCAGGCCTTCTCGCCTGATGGCGATCCCGCCGGCATCACCATTCCGGTCGTGATGATCGACAAGCCCGATGCCGACGCGCTGCGGACGACGCTCTGCCCAGCCGTGGAGCGGGGACAGTGCGTGAACGGGCAGTCGGTGCAGGCCACCATGCGGGACACACCGGGCGAGTGGGGCGCGCTGCGTGTCGTTGACGTCACCGACCCGGCGGCGCCGCGTGAGCTCGGCGTGCACCGCACGCCACGCTCGAGTGTGTTCCCTCCAGCCGATCTTGGTATTTTTTCTCCGCAGCGTTCCGTCGTGCACGGCAGCACGGCGCTCGTGCCGTGGAATTCCGACGGCGTGCGTGTGATCGACCTTTCCCAGGGCGCGCCACGCGAAATCGGTTGGTTCGTCCCGCCGGATACGCGCGATCCTACTGGCGTATTACCTGCCAAGACGTATGTCATGAGTGTCGGGCTGGTGAGCGTGCCAGGGCGCGGCGGCGCGCGTGCACGAGACTACGTCGTGCTCAGCGACGTAAATTCCGGCTTGTACGTCCTCGATGCCCCATGGATCACCCGCCGCATCAGATTTCAGCCTTCACGATAAACCGAACCCCGAAACTTCAATGCGCACCACTCGTCGCATCGCCCTCGCCACGCTCCTGCTCGCCGTCACCGCGGCATCCCTCGCGGCGCACGACCTGTTCCTCCGCCTCGATCGCTACTTCGTTCCCGCGAATTCAACAGTCGACATTCACGTGCTGAGCGGAACCTTCAGCAAGAGCGAAGGGAGCGTGGCGCGGGACCGGCTCCGCGCGCTGGACCTGCGCGGCCCACAGGGCCTCGTCCGGCTCGATACTGCCTCATGGACACCGCGCGGAGACTCGACCCACCTGCGCATCCAGGTTGGTGCCGCCGGTACGTATGTCGTCGGCGCGTCGCTCTATCCGAAGACCATCCGGCTCGCCGCGAAGGACTTCAACGGGTACCTGAAGAGCGACGGACTCCCCGACGTGCTCGCCGACCGGCGTCGCGGGCGTATGCTCGACAGCGCCGCACACGAGCGATACCAGAAGCACGTGAAGGCGATCTTCCAGGTGGGGAACGCGCAGTCCGCCGGCTTCGACGAAGTGCTGGGCTATCCGGCCGAGCTCGTCCCGCTGGAGAATCCGTACACGCTGCGCGCGGGAAGCACGCTCCGGGTGCGGGCGCTCGTGGATGGCAAGGCCGTCGCCGATCAGTACGTGCTGGCGGGCGGACGCTCGGCGAAGGGGCGCATCGAAGCACGCGGAGTGCGCACCGACGCCGACGGAGTGGCGCGCATTCGTTTGCGGTCGGCCGGTGTCTGGTACGTCAAGTTCATCCACATGGTTCCCGTCCAGAATGACTCGGTGAACTACGAATCCAAGTGGGCGACGCTGACCTTTGGCGTGCGGTAGCGTAGTGCGCGGCGATCAGCCGCCGACGACCGCGAACCCCTGCTCCGCGATCGCGTCGGCGAGCTGCTTGTCCGAGACGCGTGTCGGATCGTAGGAGATAGTGGCCTGGCCGATTGTCACGCCGTCGACCTGCACGCCGTCAATGTTCGATAGCGCTTTCTGCACGGCTGCGGTGCAGTGACCGCACGACATGCCGCTGATGGCGATGGTGGTTTTTTCCATGAAGTGATCCGGGTGAGGGTACGCTGAGAAACATATCCACGGGCTGCCCCGCCGGTTCCACCATG
>JBKJKH010000223.1:0-3684 GCA_046597595.1 Gemmatimonadaceae bacterium | reverse complement strand
GATTGCCAACCACCCATCCCCGGACGTCGGGCACAAATCCTCGCGCATCGCCCGATGATCGTCCCGAGACAAGCGCCACGTGAGTTCCCTCTTCTCCGGCCAGCCGCGCCAGCACGGCACACGTGCTCGCTGGTATGCGCGCGGCATCGTGTCGTTGCGCAATCGGCGCAAGGGTGCCGTCTATGTCGAAGAACAGCAGGCGTGGACGTCCACGGAGTTGCGCCGTTACATGGCGGTCGAGCGTGGCGCGCATGCCTACGCGATCCCCGCAGCCGCGCGCGCGGCCCGCAGCCCCTGCACCGTCCCCTGAAGGTCGGCCAGCCAGTGAAATATCGTGTTGCGCTTGAGTGCGAGGCGCATCGCATGCATTCGCTCCCGCCGCTCTGTCTTGCTCATGGTAAATCCCTCGCGGATTCCATCCGCAAAGGCGCTCGCGTCACGCGGATCGATGAGCACCGCGCCCTCGATCTGCTGCGCCGCGCCCGCATAGCGGCTGAGGATGAGCGCGCCGCCCTCCTCGAGCTGGCACGCGATGAATTCCTTCGCCACGAGGTTCATGCCGTCCTGTAGTGACGACACGACGCACAGATCCGCCGCGCGGTAGATGACCGCCAGCAAGGCGGCGTCCACGTTGTCGTTGATCAGGACGATTGGCGTCCAGTCACTCGTGCCGTAACGCAGGTTGATGCTCGCGACCTCAGCAAGCATCTCCTCTTCCAGCTCGCGATAGACCGCCAGTTCAGTGCGCGACGGTGTCGCCACGATGATGAAGGTGAACCGGGTCCGTAATTCGGGCCATTTGCTCCACAGCAAATCGAGCGCGCGCAGCCGTTCGGGGATGCCCTTGGTGTAATCCACGCGGTCCACGCACACTCCGAGCTCGCGGCCCTTCCTGCCGTATCGCTGGCGGAGATCCTTCACGCGCAGCTCCGAGTCCGGCGTGCGGGCGAGCGCTTCGTAATGCGCGACGTCGATGCTGATCGGAAACGCGCGCACGGTCACGCGCCGGCCGTCCGGGAGCGACACCACACCTTCCCCGTCGATCTTCACGCCGTCGAGCGTGATCACCGAGTCGAGAAAGTTCTGCACATCGTGATCGGTCTGGAACGCCAGCAGGTCATTTCCCAACAGGCCGCGCAAGACACCCTCTCGTACGCCTGGCGGAATCTCCCGCAATGCGTCGGGCGACGGGAAGGGGATGTGCCAGAACTGATGCACGAAGAGATCGGGGCGCTGCGCGCGGAGCACCGCAGGGAGGAGCGCGAAATGATAGTCATGCACCCATACGACTGGTTCGCGCTCAGCGCGTGCCGCTTCGTCCAGCACGGCGGCGGCAAAGCGCTCGTTCACCGCGACGTACCGCTCCCAGTCGCGGTCGAGAAAGCGGAGGTGCTGTGGGAGCCCGTGACAGAGCGGCCAGAGGACGCTGTTCGCGAAACCCAGATAGTAGCGCTCGATGTCGGCTTCATCGAGCCAGATGCGACGCAATGTGTACCGTGGATCCTCAGGCGGCACCGCAAGGCGGCCGTGCGCGTCGGCATGTTCGACATCCGCCGACCCGGACCCCCACGCGACCCATGTTCCGCGTAGCTCCGACATGGTGGGATCGAGGGCACTGACTAGCCCGCCGGCGGGGCGGCGTATTTCCAACCCATCCGGCGTGCGGACGTGCTCGTACGGTTGCCGATTCGAGACTAGCAGCAGCGTCTCGCGGTCGGAGAGATTCACAGGCCTCGGCATCGATGCCTGCGAGCGCAACAGGTGTGCCCCCGATCGCCCGCAATTAGCTTTTTCTCCGCGAGAGTGACCTGGGGAACGTCGAGAACGAAGAACAGCTGTTCCATGCTTTGAGAGGGGATCGCAGTGAGCATTCAGCCTTGAGCGACCGGGAGCGACTGAACTCGCCAGGGACGTGCTCAACGCTTGTCGGACGCGCGCCGACACGCCTCGACTTCGGCGGCGGATGGACGGACGTGCCACCATACTCGGACGAGCAGGGCGGCGAAGTCTGTAATGTCGCAATCTCGCGGTTCGCGAGCGTCCGGCTCGACGACGGTCACACCGCTGACAGGGCCATGACGGCCAGCGATGACGGGCATCCCGGCGCGAATTCCACGCTGGTGTCGGCGGCGCTGCGCCGCGCGGAGCTCCAGCACCTGCGTGTGTCGCTCTCGAGCGATTTTCCGGTGGGCGCGGGACTCGGTGGGTCTTCCGCCGCCTGCGTCGCCCTCGCGGGGTCTCTCGCGGCGTGGAGTGGCCGGCGCATTTCGCCCGAGCAGGTTGCCGAGGAGAGCCGATCCATCGAAGTCGAGGAACTGGGAATTGCGGGAGGACGACAGGACCACTATGCGGCCGCATTCGGCGGTGCGCTCCACCTCGCGTTCGAGGCAACGGGAACACGCGTGCGACGATTGACCCTCGACGCGTCGCGCGCCACGACACTGGAAAGTCGCCTCGTGGTGGCGTACACGGGTGAATCACGAATCTCGGCCCACACCATCAATGCCGTCATCGAAGGCTATTGCGCCCGGACACCTCGCGTGGTTGTCGCGCTTGCGCGCATGAAGGACATCGCCGGACAACAGGCACGCGCTATTGACGACGGAAATTTCGACGATCTCGGCCGGCTGGTCGGAGAACACTGGGTGCACCAGCGGGCGTTGCACCCGGCGATCACCACCGAACGCATCGAGACGGCGGTGGAGCGCGCCATGGCGGTCGGTGCACTTGGCGTGAAGGCGCTCGGCGCCTCTGGAGGCGGGTGCATCGTCGCAGTCGCGACCTCGCAGACGCGCGAGGCAGTGCGCGCTGCGATCGCGAGCGTTGCCGTTCCCCTGGACATTACGATCGCGCTGCGCGGATTCGAGATCGTTTCGACCACGCGTGCTTCGCGATGACGCCCGCACAGTATGACATCCTCGAACGCGCGATTACGCGGGGCGAGCGAATCGCCATCCGCCGGCGCGGTGCGGAGATGGTGATCGTGCCCCTGGCACTCCGTACACGCAGCGGTCGCGAGTTCATCGAGACACGGCAACCGACGACGGGGGAAACGCTCGCGCTTCGCATCGACGAAATCGAGTCCGTGGAGCGCGTGCCATGAGCCCGTCCGCGGCACAGCCGCTCGTTGCCGTGTACGCAGATGAGAGTTGCCTGGGAAACGGTCGCGAAGGCGACAATCCCGGCGGCGCCGGCGCGCTCATCGAGTTTCGGAAGGCGGCTGGCGACCTCGTTCGTCGCGATCTCTGGATTTCCGAGCCCGCAACCACCAACAATCGCATGGCCCTGCGGTCCGTGATCGATTCGTTTCGTGCGCTCTCCGCGAAGGACCGCTCGTTCCGCGTCGTCTTCACGAGTGACTCGCGTTACCTCGTGGACGGGATGCGCGAGTGGGTGCACGGGTGGGCTGCGCGGGGCTGGACCCGCAAGAGCGGGGCGATCGAGAATCTCGAGCTGTGGCAGGACGCGATTCGGGAGGCGTCACGCCATGAAGTGGAGTGGCGGTGGGTACGCGGGCACGCCGGGCATCCACAGAACGAATACGCCAATGATCTCGCGACGAGGGCAGCCGCCGAACGGACGACGTCGAGCGGGCTCGTCGAGTCCACGTTCGATGCCTGGCTGGAAACACACCGGTCAAAGGGAAAAATGAGCGCCGCGCTGGCGGCCTTTCCCGAGGCGGAC
>JBKJKH010000166.1:0-3997 GCA_046597595.1 Gemmatimonadaceae bacterium | reverse complement strand
GACGGCGGCTGGCTGCTCGCGCGCGCAGAGTCGTTTGACGCCCGGACCTTGAGCGCCCGCTCCACTGCCCGGTCGATTCCCGCGTCACTGATCTTGTAGTCGTACTTCTTTCGCAGTGCCATTTCGAGCGGCGGCGGGATCTCCACGAACTGTGCCTGCTGCGCCATCAGCTTGTCGAAATACGCCTCGACCTTCGCCGCCGCGAGCCGGATGCGCTCGTCTTCGGTCTTGGCGCTGTCGGCGAGAAGCTTGGGCTGCACGCCGAGGCCAGCCCAGGCGCTCTGGAGCGTTGCGCGGAAGGCGCGGCGCATCTCACCGAGTTCGGCCGTATCTACCTGCACCTTTGCGCTGTCCGCCTGCGAAGCGACGATGTCGTTCCGCAGCACGTTGCGGATGAAATTCGGCATCAGCGTATCGGGCGCCTGGGAGATCTGCGACCGCAGCTGTCCCGACTGCGGCACGGCGGCGATCCAGCGCGCCAGGTCGGCGGCGGTGAAGTCACCGTACTTCGTGGTGGCGATGACCGTCTTGTCTTCCCGATGCGCATCGAGGTTGGTGGCCACCGCGCGGACCGTGGTATTGGCGTTCTTCTTCACTTCGACCTTCGCGCCTTCCTCGGCCTTCGCCATGTACGTGCTCTCCGACATCTGGAGTGCGCGCTGGCGCGCTGCCGGCGCGAACTGCGCGGCGATCTCCCGGTAGGCGGGGCGGTAGATGACGTGATACCCGAACTGCGAGCGCACGACCGGGCTGATCTGGCCGGGCTGCAGCGCCCGCACGGCCTTCTCGAACTCGGGCACCATCTGCCCCTTCGTGAAGAAGGGGAGCGCGCCTCCCGTCTGGGCCGCGTTAGGCTCCTGCGAATTCTTCTTTGCCAGGTCCTCGAAGGTCGCCGGCGTCGCCTTGGCCCGGAGTGCTTCCGCCTTCTGGCGAGCGGTTTCCAGATCTGCCGGGGTCGCACCCTGCGGGGTCGTGATCAGGATGTGGCGGGCGGCAAGGATGTCTCCCTTTCCATAGAGCGACTCGTCCTGCGTACTGTCGCCCTTCGACCACGACTTCGACACGCTCTCGTAGAACTTGCGGATCTTGGAGCTGCTGATGGCGGACCACATCGCCTCGTCGATCTCCTTGGGATCGCCGAACGAGTCGCTCTTCGCCGCGGCGAGGGCGATCACGTGGTAGTCGACCCACACATCGGCGACCGTCTTGGCGACGTCCTTCCGCAGTGGCGCCTGTGAATTGCCGAGCAGTGTCGCGAGGCGCTCTACCTTGAGCTCCTGCTTGCCGGCCTGGGCGACGACGTCCTCGTTGGCGCTCATCGCACCACGCAGGGAATCGCAACCGATGAGCGCACCGGCAACGCCGATGGCAAGGAGCGCAGGATATCGCATACGTGTTTGGAGATGAAAGAGGAGAGCGGCAACGGGAGCGCCCCAGCGCCCCATGGCTGCTGCCTATACACGCCAGAGTGACGAAAACGTCACCGCCTGACGACTACCCCGCGAGCGATCGGAAGGCGCGCACCAGGCCTTCGAGCACAGTGGCCCCTCCCAACCGCGTGAGCTTCAACGCGAGCGGCACGGTGCGGCGAACTTCCGCCTGGAACTGCACATCGTGAAGGGCTGCCGAAAGCCCCTTCACGCTTGGCACCGCGTCCTCCCGAAAGGTAATTCGGGCTTCGTTTCCGCGCACCAGAATTCCTTCAACTCCCATCCGGCCCCCCACGACCCGGAGCGTGGCCGCCGCAAAAAAGGCCTCGGCAGGCTCCGGCAGGGGTCCGAACCGGTCACGGACCTCTTTCCGCACCGTTTCGATCTCCAGAGACTCGGTCAGCCGCGTCATCCGCCTGTAGACGTCCAGCTTCTGCTCCGCGGTCGGGACGTAGTCGTCGGGGAGGAAGCTCGGGATATCGAGAGAGACATCCGCGGGGATGAACCGCGGCGCCCCTTCGCCCCGCATCACCCGTTTCACCGTCTCGTCGAGAAGGCGAAGATAGAGGTCGAAACCGACGGTGAGGAGGAACCCGGACTGCTCCGGGCCGAGCAGGTTCCCCGCGCCGCGATGCTCCAGGTCCTTGAGGGCGATGTGGTAGCCGGAGCCCAGTTGCGTGTGGTGCTCGAGCACCCGCAACCGCCGCTCGGCCTCCTGGTCGATCGCTTCCGGGACCATGAGGAAGCAATAGGCACGGCGATGCGAACGTCCAACCCGCCCCCGCAACTGGTACAGCTGCGCGAGCCCGAAATGGTCGGCGCGGCTCACGAACATCGTGTTGGCGTTGGCGACATCGAGCCCGCTCTCGACGATCATGGTGGACACGAGCACATCGACGTCGCCGATAGAGAAACGCTTCATCACATCTTCGAGGTCCCGCTCCTTCATCTGACCGTGCCCGACCGCGATGCGGGCACGTGGCGCCAGCCGCTGCACATGGTCCGCGATCGCCTCGATGGTCTCGATGCGGTTATGCACGAAGAAGACCTGGCCTCCACGGTCGAGCTCGCGCGCGATCCCCTCCTCGATCAACCCTTCGTCCCACGGTTCGACGAAGGTGAGGACCGGCGAGCGATCGCGCGGCGGCGTCTGGATCAGTGTCATGTCGCGCAGGCCCGCCAGCGACTGATGCAGCGTGCGGGGAATGGGCGTCGCGGTAAGCGTGAGCACGTCGGTCTCCAGCTTCAGCTGCTTGAGCCGCTCCTTGTGCTTCACCCCGAAGCGATGTTCCTCGTCGACGATGATGAGGCCGAGGTTGCCGAACTTGACATCGGGACTCAGCAACCGGTGCGTCCCGATGACGATATCGATCTTGCTGTCCGCAAGCGCCGCAAGCACGTCCGTCTGTTCCTTCGCGGAGCGAAAGCGACTCAGTGACTCGACGCGCACGGGAAAATCGGCGAGGCGATCGCCGAACGTGCGATGATGCTGCTCGGCGAGAATTGTCGTCGGCACGAGCACGGCGACTTGCCTTCCGCTCTGCACTGCCTTGAAGGCCGCGCGCACGGCAATCTCCGTTTTGCCGTAGCCGACATCGCCGACGAGCAACCGGTCCATGGGGCGCGGCCCTTCCAGGTCCGCCTTCACCGCGGTCGTCGCGGTGCGCTGATCGGGCGTATCCTCGAACAGGAACGAGGACTCGAGCTGCGCCTGCCACGGGGTGTCCTGCACATGCGGTGCGCGCGTCGCCACCTTCCGCTTCGCGTACAGCACGAGCAGCTCGGCGGTCATTTCCTGAATCGCGGCGCGGGTGCGATCCCGCTGCTGCGACCAGCGCTTCCCGCCCAGCCGATGCAGTCGCGGCGCGGGCGTGTCCTCGCTGATGTCTTCGGCCGAGCGATATCGCTCGATCTGATCGATGCGGTAGAGCGGGACGTTCAGCCGATCGCCGCCCTCGTACTCGATGACCGCGACTTCGATGGTGCTCTCGCGGACGAACATCGTCTGCAGCCCGCGATAGATGCCGATGCCCTGCTCGAGGTGGACGACGTAGTCGCCTTCCTTGAGGGAGAGCGCGTCGATGGTATAGCCGGTCGTGTACCGGCGCGCCCGCCGAATGCGACGCTCGCGACGAAAAATCTCGTGATCGGTGAGGATCCGGAGTCCGCGCCGCTGACCGTGCGCGGGTATCGTGAACCCGCCATCGAGGACGCCGACGGTGAGGGCGGCCGTCGTGGCGAAACCCTTTTCATCATCACTGAGCAGTTCGTCGAGGCGATCGCATTGCCCCTGATTGTCGCAGAGAATGACCGTGGGAATTCCATCGCGCGCGACGCGACGGAGGAGTCGTATGTCACGGTCAATCGCGTCGGGGGCCGAGAGCGGGAAGGTCACCCATTCGTCGCTGGCGCTCCTCAGGGCAGGCTCGCTGCCATAGCCCGCTGGTTCGGTCGCGCGCAGCGTTCCGAACGCTGCCATCGCCTTCGCCGTGACGGATGGCGTTTCGAACAACTCCTCGCGCGGCGCGACTTCCTCGCCACGCCGGCGCGCCAGCTCGATGTGATGC
>JBKJKH010000014.1:0-3271 GCA_046597595.1 Gemmatimonadaceae bacterium | reverse complement strand
GCTCATGCATGAGCGCAATCACGTCGGCGGTCCCGAATGCCATTGCCTCAAGTGCCGCGCGGGCGATGTGTGCGCGTGTCGTGCCTCGCGTGATCCCCACAATGGTTCCTCGTGCGTTGGGCTCCCATGCCGGCGCGCCGAGTCCGACGAGCGCGGGGACGAAATACACCCCGCCCGTCGAGTCGATCCCCTGGGCGAGCGCATCGGTCTCGGACGCCTTTGCGATGATGCCAAGTCCGTCGCGCAGCCATTGCACCGCCGCACCCGCGATAAAAATCGCGCCCTCGAGCGCGAACGCTGCCTGGCCGCGCGAGTCACACGCGACCGTGGTGAGCAATCCCCCGCCGCCGGGCGGACGCTTGCTTCCCGCATGGAGCAGGAGGAAGGCACCGGTGCCGTACGTGTTCTTCCCCTCGCCTGCGGTGAAGCAGCCATGGCCGAAGAGCGCCGACTGCTGGTCTCCAGCGACACCACGAATCGGGATCGCGGCGCGCGTGCCGAATATTTCGCGCGCCGCCGCGCCGAAATCGCCGCTCGATGGCCGCACTTCAGGGAGCATTGTGCGCGGCACTCCGAAAAGCGTGCAGAGCTCATCGCTCCACGCGCCGCGATCGATGTCGTACAGCATCGTGCGTGAGGCATTCGTAGGGTCGGTCGCATGCACCGCGCCGCCCGTCAGGCGATGGATGAGCCACGCGTCGATCGTGCCGGCGCACAACTCACCCGTCTTCGCGCGCCCCGCGAGTGCGTGCTCGCGCAGCAGCCACTCGAGCTTTGTCGCCGAAAAATATGGATCGGTCACAAGGCCAGTCAGTGCATGGATTCGATCGGCTTGCGGCGCGAGTTCCGCGCAACGCGCGGCGGTCCGTCGGTCCTGCCACACAATCGCCGGCGCGACGGGCTTGCCGGTCTTCCGCTCCCACACAACAACGGTCTCGCGCTGATTCGTGATGCCGATCGCGCTCGGCTCCTCTCCGGCGCCGGCGATCGCTTCGCGTGCAGCGTCAACCGTCTTCGCAAGGATTTCCTCCGCGTCGTGCTCGACCCACCCGGGACGCGGGAAATGCTGGGTGATCTCGCGATAGGCGCGACCGCGCGCATGGCCGTGTGCATCCACCATGAGGCAGGTGCAACCGGTGGTGCCTTCGTCGATAGCGAGAATCATGAGAGCGAGGAGAAACGGTATAGCGGGCGATGAATGCCCTGGTCGGTGATGATCGCGGTCACGAGTGCTGCGGGCGTGATGTCGAACGCGGGATTCCACACATCGGCGTTGGCGATGCTCGCGCCTGCCGTGCCTGTCAGTTCCCGTGCGTCGCGTTCCTCGATGCGAATCGCGTCGCCCGATGCGCAGGCGATATCGAGCGTGGACGAGGGCGCCGCAACATAGAAGGGAATCTCGTGGTGATGCGCCGCCAGCGCGAGCGCGTATGTCCCGATCTTGTTGGCGACATCTCCGTTCGCGGCAATACGGTCCGCGCCGACGATGCAGCAATCGATGCCTCCCTGCCGCATGAGCGCCGCGGCCATCGAATCGGCAATGATCGTCACGGGCACGCCGGCGCGTGCGAGCTCCCATGCGGTCAGGCGGCTTCCCTGGAGCAGGGGGCGCGTCTCGCAGGCATAGACGCGGGCGATGCCTCCCTCCGCAGCGGCGTGATACACGGGGGCGAGGGCCGTGCCGATGCCAGCGGTCGCGAGCGCACCCGCGTTACAGTGGGTGATCACGCGAGCGCCGGCGGGCAGGAGCGGGCGACCGTGGGCGCCGATGCGATCACACATCACGCGATCCTCCTCGAGAATCGCGGTGGCCTCGACGCGCAGGTCACTGGCGATTGTTTTCGGATCGCCGGTGGTATGCGCCGCACACGCGAGCATGCGGTCGATCGCCCAGGCGAGATTGACAGCCGTGGGGCGCGTTGACCGGATCTGCGCCCCGGCTGCCTTCAGGCACGCTTGGAAATCAGCCGACGCATCTTGCAGGACCTCGCCTGCGACAATGGCGAGTCCCATTGCGGCCGCAACGCCTATTGCTGGTGCACCACGTACCGACAAAGTTGCGATGGCCTCGCAGATGTCCTCGACCGTACGCAGGTCGCGTTGGACCAGCCGTGCGGGGAGTTCGCGCTGGTCGATGATCCGGACAGCATCGCCAGACGGCGCCCACATGACTGTTGGCACGACTTCCATACCGGAAATATGGCGACGATTGGGGGAACTCGAATACGTGGAAAACAACGAATGAACCGCCGCGAACCAGATTGAACGGTATTCGTTGCATTCCACGTATTCGAGTCGCTCGCCGCAGGCGCCGTACGCGCCCCTACGCCACCTGAAGATCCTGCCGGCGCTCCGAGGCGCGCGACTTGACTGCCCGCTTGCGACGTTCTGGAAAGTGCCGCGCCAGAAACTGGATCAGCGCGCGTTCCTCGGGCGCGTGCCCCGCGCCTCGCCGTGAGCCGGTGAGCGTGATGACTTCGCCCGCATCCACGTATCGCGCGAGGACCATGGGGTGCACGTACGAAGACCGGCAGATCGCAGGCGTGTTCCCCAGTTCGGCCGCCACCAGGCGCAACGCAAGCGTCACCTGCTTGCGGGCCTCGCGCTCCGAGTCCACTGCTCCGAGCTCGGCCAGCACCGTCGCGGCACGCAGAGTTCCGCCCCACGTCCTGAAGTCTTTCGCCGAGTAGGCGCTCCCGGCGATCGACCGCACATAGGCGTTGACGGTCGGCGCATTGACGTCGCACCACGATCCCTCGTGCCGGTAGCGCAGCAAGCGCGCACCAGGTGTTGCAGCCTGCTCCCGGACGAAGCGGGCGAGCACGCGACTCACGATGACCTGCCACTGCCGGACATTGCTCTTGCCGCGATAGCGGAACGTCACGCTGTCTCCCGCGACTGCCACGTGCGACTTCCGCATCGTGCTCAGGCCGAAGGTCCGATTCTCCTCCAGATACCGCTCGTTGCCAACGCGGAAGAATCCCTCGGCGAGGAGTGACACGGCGCCCGCAAGCACGCGGCGGCGGGAGTGCTTCGGCGCGCGGAGGTCGCGCTGGAGTGCGCTCCGGATGTCTGGAAGGTCGAGGGCCAGGCGCCTCACCCGGTAGTATTTCCGGAGCGCACCACGCGCTACGGCGCGATCGTGATAGCGGTACTGCTTTCGGCCGCGCGCATCTATCCCCCACGCCTGCACTTCGGCTTTGGGATCCCGGGCGATGTGCACGTCGCGCCAGGCCGGGGGCACGCGAAGCACATTGATCCGCTCGAGCAC
>JBKJKH010000575.1:0-4557 GCA_046597595.1 Gemmatimonadaceae bacterium | reverse complement strand
ACCGAGACGGCGATCTGCGCGACGACAAGCGCGCGCTGCAGGCGTTGCTTGCGCAGCCCGCCGCTCATGCGATTGGCCCCCGCCGCGATCCACGACCCCAGCGTGCCTTCCTTCGGCAACGTGGCGACGAACGACAGGAGGAAGGCGATGCCTAACGTCAACACGAGGGTAAAACCTAGCACCATGGCATCCAGTCGAATTTCACTGGCACGGGGAGAGTACCGCTCTGCGAGAGACACCAGCAGGCGCACGCCGCCGACCGCGATCAATACGCCAAGGGCGGCACCCATGAGCGCCAGTGCAAGGTTCTCAACGAGGAGCAGGCGACGCAGCCGCGCGGCGCCTGCGCCAAGGGCGGCGCGCACCACCAGCTCGTGTTCGCGACGAACGCCGCGCATCAGCGTCAGGTTTGCGACGTTCGCGCAGGAGATGATCATGACGAATGCTGCCGCACCCATCAGGAGCAAAAGCGTGAGCCGCGCCTTTTCGCCGAGCACTTCGAGGAAGGGAATGACGGTGACGCGGTAGCCAGATCCGGGATCGTACGCTTCCGGGTAGTCTCGCTGCACGCGCGAGCGGATGGCGCTGACCTCCGCTCTCGCCTGCTCCACCGTCGCTCCAGGGGCGAGGCGGGCAATCATTTCCGTCATGCGATGTGTGCGGCCCTGCACCATCAACGCGCTCGTGTGGTGCTCGCTGATCACCATGTTCATGAGCGCGTCCATCCGACCGGGAAAGTAGGGCGCGGGCTGCACCACGCCGACCACCGTCACCGGCTTTCCGTCGACACGAACGATTTGTCCGATGACGGACTGGTCTCCACCAAACCGCTTGAGCCAGTAGTCATGCGTGAGCACCAGCACGGGAGGTGCCTTCGTCCCGTCGTCCCCGTCGTTGAGGGCCCTGCCCAGCACAGGGGACAGCCCCATTACCTGAAAGAAGTTGCCGGTGACCAGCCCGACGTTGATGCGGACGGGATCGCCGGCTCCCTGAAGCGCCAGGGTGGTTGCCGAATACTCCGCAATACCGCCAAGCGTTTTTGCGCCGGTGCGAAAGTCGAGAATTTCCGGAACGGAGAAATTGATGCTCTCGCCGCCCGGCCCGCTGATGGAATGGCGCAGGTAGACCAGCCGGTCACCCTCGCGATGCGGCAACGGCTTGAGCAGCACCCCCCGCACGACGCTGAAAATGGCGGTATTGGCGCCGATGCCCAGGCCAAGCGTGAGCACCACGGCCACCGTGAAGGCGCGTGCGCGAGACAGGCTGCGGAGGGCGTAGCGGAGGTCGCGGATAAACATGGGGCTCTCAAGTATCAAAGTACATTCAGCGGATGTCCAGGAAGAACACTCCCCCGCCCTTCGTTCTTTCCGATGCGCTGCTCGATGCACGGCCGGCCGATACGCTTGATCTGCACGGCCTGCGCGCCGATGAGGTGCAGCGGGCGCTCGAGCCCTTCCTCAAGAGGCAGCGCGCGGGAACAGTCGTCCACGTGATCACCGGGCGCGGACGCGGGTCACCGGGCCGGCCCGCACTGTTCCCGCGTGTCCGCGTCCTGCTCACCGGTGCACTGAAGGATTTCGTTGCCGACATGACGAAAGATCTCGACTCGGGAGGATTTCTTGTGCGGCGGCGCTGACGTCACGTCGGTAGCGGTGTCCGAATGTCGGTTGTCCTCAGCGCGGTCGCCCTGAGCACCTGAGGTGGCGGCTGTCTGCGGGCGAAAAGTGCCACGCAGGAGATCAGGCTGAGCGATCCAAGGACCATCAGCAACGGCCTCCTCGGCACGAACGGATGCGGCGTCTGCAGCAACCTCGCGGCGATGTACCCCGATTGCCCGCCCGCGAGTGCGACGCGCGTCCAGGTGGTACCGACGCTGTCTGCGGTCACCTCATTGTCGCGGGTGAGCATCGTGATGATTTCCGCGTCCATCCGCGGCAATACGCGGACATTGGCGTTCGCCCGCGTGACCTGAACGCGCGCGCTGAGTGCGACCTGCGCACCGACGCAGCCACAAACGACCAGCGAGACGGAAGCGATTGCGCGCCGCATGTGATGACTACCGTGCTGGGGCACTCCAGAGTTTCAGTGGTGCGCAAACCAGAAAAAGAACGCCCGGCTGGAATTCCAGGCGGGCGCCCCTCCAGAAAACCGCCCCTGGAACTCAGGGCAGGACGTTCGCCAGGTCGCGCGTTGTTGCGGCGAGCTTCTGCAGCTTCGGCGCATCACATGAGCCACGCGCGTCGGCGTCAAGCATCGCCGCCATCGTGTTCATCGCATCGCGGCGCTGGCCAACCGCACCGCGCTCCGCACTGGCCAATCCCTGCCTGACGGAAGCGATTCTGCCCGCACTGAGGCACTTGGAACGCTCGAGCTGGTCCACGTACGCGCGAGCAAGCGCAAAGCTCGGCGGCCAGACCATTCTCGGCTGTCCCTGTGCGTTGAGGTAGTCGTAATGCACCGTCTTCGCTGCATCGATCTCGTTCTGCGAGACGTACTGGCTCGGCGTCAATTCGACGACGTCGAGTCCACGCGCGATCTCGGAGCTGTACATCGCGCCGTTGTACCAGTACACCGACCACGTCCCGCCGGGGCCCTGGCGGGTCGAGTCCGACGGACCGCGATCGAAGAACGCGATTTCCTTCGGGTTGGAAGCATCGGTCCAATCGAAGACCGAGATGCCGCCCTGGTACCACGACTGCACCATTACATCGCGACCCGGGATCGGGATGAGCGAGCCGTTGTGGGCCACGCAGTTTTCGTTTTCCGTCTGCGCTGCCGGCAACTTGTAATAGCTCTTGAAGACCATCTTCCGGTTCACGAGCTCGAAGATGGCGTTGGCTCCCCATTCCTTCTTGTCCGTCGCGCGGCACTTCGGCTGTCCGCCACCGCCCCACTCGTCCGAGAACAGGATCTTGGTTCCGTCATTGTTGAAGGTGGCCGAGTGCCAGTAGGAGAAGTTCGAATCTGCGACCGCCCCAATGCGAATGGGATTGGTCGGATTGCGGATGTCGAGCAGCAACCCGTAACCGCCGCAGGCACCACCAGCGAGTCCGAGCGCTGGATACACCGTGATGTCGTGGCACTGGTTGGGCCCGGGACGGGGGGCGCCGTTGGCACCCGGCGCGCCGACAAGCTTGTCCACGATCCCCTGGAGCGTACCGCGCAACGTGGCGCTGTCAGCGCCGGTGGGTGCACCGGTACCGCCACGCGCCTTCACCACGCTGTCCAGCATCGGCCTGATGAACTGGCCCGGAAGCACGACGTCCGCACCCTGAATCTTCGCGACGAAGCCTCCCTCGGCACGTGCCTTGGCGGCGGCGGCGGCGGAGCGCGCGATATCCTCTGCGGCTTCCGCATGCACCGGTGGCGCTGTCAGGTTTGTGAAGATGCGGGGCGAGCTCACGATCGCAGCGAGTTCGGGCCGCGCGAGCGGCACCTTGATGACTTCGATGCGGAAGAGCGCCGAATTCGGATCCTTGTCAGGGCCTTCACGGACGCAGCCCGGAAGCTCAGTTGGTGAGCGGACGCCGGCGGAACCGGAGATGTAGACGTAAACGTTCTCCTTGTCCGTCGGATCCTCGACGACCGTGTGCGTGTGCGATCCGCGGCAGGTCTGCACGTTCGAGACGTAGCGCGGGTTGCCGATATCAGTGATGTCGAAGATGCGAATGCCGCGCAGGCGGACTTTGCTGACGGTGTCCTTCACGCCTTCGCCGCTGCAGTCGATGCGGCCGCTGTTTCCTTCTCCCGAGACGAACAGGAGATTCTTGTAGACTGACACGTCGCTCTGCGACGCGGGGCAGTAGTACGACGTCTTCAGGACGGGCTTTCCAGGATTCGAGATATCGAAGATCTGGAAGCCGTTGTAGTTCCCCTGAATGGCGTAGTTGCCGGTGAACGCCAGGTCCGAGTTGGTGCTGCCGATGAACTTCCCGGCGGGCTGGGTCTTGGAGACGATCCTGAGGTTCGAAACGGCTTCGGCGGCGTCGAACATGCCGGCGCGCAGGCCGACACGTGGATCGGTAACCGGCGCGGGGCCACTCGTCGCCGAGGGCGCGGTGGCGCACGCCATGGTGGAGACGAGTCCGATCGCGAGCGACAGCTTCAACAGCTGATGTTGGGGCATGAGGACCATCGTGGAGAGGGTGATCACGGTACGGGAACCCCGAGCGTGAGTGATGCGAGCATCTTCTGCATGCGTTCGATTTCGGTGGTCTGATCCACATTGACATCGGACGCGAACTTGAACACGGTTTCGTCCTGTCCCGCGCCGTAGGAGCCGAACAACTCCTTCACCATCGCCGTCGCACCCCGATGGTGCTGAATCATGAAGGAGAGGAAGAGCTTGTCGAAGTCAGGACCGCGCGCGCGGTCGAGTTGCTTCATCTGGTCTTCGGTGAGCATGCCGGGCATGAGCATCACGTGCTCCTGCCCATTCATTACGTGCTTCATCCCCATCGTCGTTGGATCCGGCACCGGCTGGTTCCTGTCCTTGAGCCACACCTGCATCGTCTTGATCTCATCCTTCTGCGCATTGATGATGCGCTCGGCCAGGCG
>JBKJKH010000559.1:0-2602 GCA_046597595.1 Gemmatimonadaceae bacterium | reverse complement strand
ATCGCGATTCCGAAGTTTGCGAACACGAAGGAGAAGGCCTACATCGCGGCGATGAAGTCCGACCTCCGCAACCTGGCGAGCGCCCAGGAGACGTTCTTCGGTGACTCGGCCTACTACCTGATCGCCAAGACGCCGAACACCAAGTACTGGCAGTCCTCGACGGGCGTGAAGGTCGACGATTCGAACCAGAGCGCGACCGGTTGGAGCGCCAAGGTGAGCCGCGCGGGTACCGCCCAGACGTGCACGATGTGGTCGGGCGTGAAGGGCGTTGGCCTCGGCAACGAAGGCGAGCCGACCTGCTCATAAGCAGCTGGCTGATTGCAGCTAGCTGAAAGCAGCTAGCGTAACTGCAGCAGATGCGGCCGAGGAGAAATCCTCGGCCCGCATCATTTTGTTCCACTCCCGGTCCAACCATTGCCTCCTCTAGCGGCAGAAGAGAGATCGAACCCGCCTTGAACGATCGGTCGCTTGGTTTCTCGATAGTCATGTAAGAAATTGCAGGAAAAGGGGTTGCAGTGCTGGAGGATAGGGAGCGCCAGGACATCCATCTGTTTCTTTCAGCGAAACCTGCCGATCCACACTGTCGCAGTGCCTCCACAGTTGTTGGCGATGCGCAACGCGAACGAAGTGTTTCTTCTTTAATGGTCCTGGTCTGGGAGATCGTATGACTCGTCGAATGGTTGCAGCTCTCGCCGCACTCGTGCTCACCGCGCCTGCGCAGGTCGCGATAGCCCAGGGTGGGATAATGCAGTTTGGCACCTTTGAGACCTCGCTGTCGCTCCTGCCGCCATCCGGCTTGAGCCTCTCGTTCTCGGGAGGCGGATCCGCGGGCCTGTCGTATTCCGACTTCCAGTTCTCGACCGCCGGATCGCCCCCGTCGCCCCTGATCGGAACGCCGTCGTACGGGCCGCCAGGATCAGCATTCGCCTTCGGCGGCAACGGCAACTGGAGAACTACCACCGGCGTGTACCTGAACGCAGGCGGCGGAACGCTGCATTTCGCCCTGCAGGGCTTCACGGCCGACCGCTTTGACGTCTTCGTGCAATATTCCGATATCTGTTTCATCGTCAGCTCCGCAGACTGCGACGACGCCGATCCCTTCTTTGGCGAGCGCGCGCGGATCACCGGCCTCAGGACGGACGGCACCACACAGGAGATCCTCTTCGACGAGTCTGACCAGGTGTCGGGCGACGAGATGGGTGCGTGGTACACAATCCAGACGACCGGCGCGTCATTCAAGGAATTCCAGGCGCGCGGGTCGTACATCGCGATCGGCGCCCTCACCGCAGTTCCGGAGCCCGCTTCTATTGTCCTGATGGGCAGCGGACTCCTGGGCGTCTTTGGCGTCGCCCTTCGTCGGCGCGCAAAGAACTCCTGACCTTCGCGGCATGAGTGACCGGGCGGCCTCCTGAGAGGCCGCCCGGTTTTTTTATGGCCGGGAAACTTGACGAGCCCCTCACACCGCTCGTCCTTCCCGCGGATGCCGTTTCCCTCCCGCCCGATCTCGCTTCGCACGGAACTCCTGGTCGCCTTTGCGATCCTGGTTGCCGCCGCGCTGGCCATGGCCGTCGCGATCGCGCTGCTCTTTCTTGGCGTTGTCGAGAATCCGTACGCGAATCTCTATCTCGCCGGCCTCATTGCGTCGGACGTCGCGGTCTTCGTCCTGCTGGCGAACTACTATCTGCGTCGTCTCGTCAGCCGCCCCCTCATGGATGTCGTGGCTGCCGCCGAGGCGATCGCGGCTGGGGACCTGTCACGACGTGTGCCGCGGGCGGCAACGCGAGAACTCATTGCGCTCGCAGACAGCTTCAACCGAATGACCGATGCGCTGCTGGCCGAACGCGCGCAGGTGATTCACTCGGAAAAGCTCGCGAGCGTTGGCCGCCTTGCCGCCGGTGTCGCACATGAGATTGGCAATCCGCTCGGTGCAGTGAATGGCTATGCGCACATCATCAGGACCAAGTTCGGACCTGACGCCTGGGACGCGGTCGATGGCATCGAACGCGAGACAGAGCGGATGGATCGTATTGTCCGCGGCCTCCTCGACTACGCACGGCCCCGAAGGCCGCACCTCTCCACCGTCGATGTCGCCGAGGTTGCGCGCATGGCACTCGGCCTGTTGCGCGACCAGGGTGCGCTGCACCGCATGGAGATCGACGCACAGATCCAGGAGCTGCCGGCCGTTGTTTCCGCCGACCTCTTCGAGCTCGAGCAAGTGTTCGTGAACCTGCTGCTGAATGCCGTGGATGCCTGCGGCGGATCGGGAAAATTGACAGTCCACGTGAGCGGACTGCCCCGGGCCGCGCTGCTCGAAGCGGGTCCTCGGCGTGCGTCTGATCAGGCGCATGTGGAAATGCCGCGCCTCGGTCGCCCGCGTGCCGATCGCTGGCTCGAGTCGACTCCGAACGAGAGCATCGTGCGGATCATCGTCGCCGACAGCGGGCCCGGGATTCCGGAAGCGGCCCGAGAGCGTGTCTTCGATCCATTCTTCACGACGAAAGAGCCCGGGAAGGGGACGGGACTGGGGCTGGCCATTGTCGCGCGCATTGTCGACAACATCCATGGCACCCTGTGGGCGCAGGCGTCGCGCGGCGGGGGCGCC
>JBKJKH010000247.1:0-3693 GCA_046597595.1 Gemmatimonadaceae bacterium | reverse complement strand
GCGGCGGCGGACATTGACCGCTCCGCCGGCGTCGCGCGCGTCGACCCAGTCGGGCGGGCCGACCGCGGTCAACGTCGCCGGCATCGACTTCCAGAATCCGATACTCCTCGCCGCTGGAACGGCTGGGTACGGCCGCGAACTCGCGGACGTGATGCGCCTCGACCGCCTCGGTGGCATCGTGACGAAGGCCGTGAGTCCCGAGGCGCGAGTCGGAGCACCTGCGCCACGTGTCGCCGAGTTCGCTGGCGGCATGCTCAACGCGATCGGACTTGCCAACCCCGGCCTCGAGTGCGTGAAGCGCGAGCACATCCCATGGCTCGCACAGCACCGTGGAAAGATGCGGGTGCTGGTCAACGTGATTGGACGCGTGGAGGTTGACTTCATCGCGGTGGTCTCGGCGCTCGCCGACGCCGAAGGTATTGATGCGTTTGAACTCAACGTCAGCTGTCCCAACACCAAGGCGGGGGGCCTCGAGTTCGGTGCCGATCCCGTGGCGCTCGCACAGCTCGTGCGCCGGGCGCGGCATGCGACGTCGCGGCCGCTCTTCGTGAAGCTGTCACCATCGCTCCCCGACATCGCGCGCTCGGCGCAGATCGCTGCGGATGCGGGCGCCGATGCCCTCACACTCGTGAACACGTTGCCCGGTTTGCTGGTGGATGTCGATCGCAGGCGTCCGGCGCTCGGTTTCGGCACGGGAGGGGTGAGTGGCCCCGCACTGCTGCCGATCGGAGTGCTGGCGACGTGGAAGGTGAGCCGCGTCGTCGCACTGCCCTTGCTCGGCGTCGGTGGCGTAACGTCGGCGCGCGATGCGCTGCAGTACATCCTTGCCGGCGCCAGCCTGGTGGGCGTCGGAACCGCCGCGATGCGTGATCCGCGAGCGCCCGAACGGATCATCAACGAGCTTGACGCCTGGTGCGAAGCGGAAGGCGTTCGCGCATTGCGCGAGCTTACTGGAACGCTCGAATGGACAGGGTGACGCCTCACGCCCGTGCGATCGTCGCGCTCGATGTGCCGACACTTCGCGCCGCGCAACAGACCGTCGATCTGCTCGGTGACGACTGCGATTTCTACAAGATCGGCCTCGAGTTGTTCACGGCGGAGGGTCCTGCGGCGGTTCGCTGGGTGCGCGAGCAGGGGCGTCAGGTGTTTCTCGACCTGAAGCTGCATGACATTCCGAACACGGTGCGCGGAGCGGCGTCGCGCGCGGCGGATCTCGGCGCTTCGTTGTTGACGGTGCATGGCATTGGTGGGCCAGCCATGCTGGATGCGGCCGTCGCGGGCGCGGGCGCGTGTGGCGTGCTTGCCGTCACGGTGTTGACCTCACTCGATGACGTTGCACTGTCGGCGGCACATGGCCGCAGTGCGATCGTTGCGAACGAAGTCATGCGCATTGCCGATCTTGCAGCGCTGGCGGGCACGCACGGGGTTGTGTGCAGTGGTGCCGAAGTCGCGCGGGTGCACGCGCGCCAGCCGAAACTACGGACGCTTGTTCCCGGCGTACGCCTGCGCGGCGATTCTGCGGGCGATCAAGCCAGGGTGGTGACGCCGGGCGACGCGGCGCGCGCTGGCGCTTCGTATGTCGTGCTGGGCCGCACCGTGACGGCAGCGAACGATCCGGCTGCGGCCTTGCGCGCAGCGAAAGAGGAAATGCTCACCGCCCGATAGGCGTTGGCCGTCGGCCGCCGGTGACCTCGAGACCATACGGCGGCGTTGCGCCCCGTTCTTCGATGAACGCTGCATATGCGAGCGCGAGGCCATTGCGCAATGGCGTGCGGGCCTTCCATCCCATCGCGCTCAACCGCCCGACATCCAGCAACTTGCGCGGCGTCCCATCGGGCTTTGACGCGTCGAACACGATGCGCGCCCGGCACCCCACGGTGTCGCGCACCATCCCGGCCAGTTCGGCAATCGAGAGATCCTCCCCGGTGCCGATGTTCACGATGTCAGAGCCTGTGTGGTGCTCCATGACGAAGAGGCAGGCATCGGCAAGGTCGTCGACATAGAGGAACTCGCGACGCGGCATGCCCGAGCCCCACACCGTCACTGTCTCCGCACCTGCGCGCTTCGCATCGTGGAACTTCATGATCAGCGCCGGGATGACATGGCTGGCACTCGCGTCATACCGATCGCCCGGGCCGTACAGGTTGGTCGGCATCACACTCACGTAGTCGGTGCCGTATTCGCGGTTGTACGCCTCGCACAGCTTGATGCCACTGATCTTGGAGAGCGCGTACGGTTCATTGGTCGGCTCGAGCGGACCGGAGAGCAGCGCGTCCTCGTGTATCGGCTGTGGTGCCAT
Organism: Gemmatimonadaceae bacterium; assembly: GCA_046597595.1. Taxonomy (GTDB): domain Bacteria; phylum Gemmatimonadota; class Gemmatimonadetes; order Gemmatimonadales; family Gemmatimonadaceae; genus JBKJKH01. Next base: position 1,394 of record JBKJKH010000247.1, on the reverse strand, counting down.
GCGGGGGTATATGCACGAACTGCCGAGCAGCATGAGCTTTTTTGTGCCGGCGCGATATGCCGCTTCGAGCACGTTGAGCTGGATGATCATGTTCTCGCGCAGGAACTCCACCGGGTATGTGGAGTTCGCGAGAATCCCGCCAACGCGCGCCGCGGCCAGGTAGACCATCTCGGGCCTTTCCCGCTCGAAGAAACGGGAGACCGCGGCGGGATCCATGAGGTCCAGCTCTTCCCGGGTCTGCAGGAGGAGCCGGGATTGCCCGCGCGCGCGCAAGGCGCGCACGAGTGCGGATCCGACAAGGCCGCGATGTCCGGCTACATAAATGCGGGCGTCAGGATTCATCCTCCATTAGACGACTTGGCCGCACGCGCGCCACCACCCGTCCGTGGGTTTGCGAGCGTGTCTGGATGCTGCGTGCGCTGCGTGTGCCGCGTTACTTCCTGTCGAGCACGATGTACGCGAACATGGCGGCACGCGTCGCCAGCGAGCCGCCGATCTTCTCGAGCGCGCGGGTGAGTGCGAAGCTCCACTCCGGCAGTCCTGCTCGCGATGCCAGGCCGCCAGAGAGCAGATAGCGGAAGGGCATCGTCGGCTGAATGCGGGCGATGCGGAGTTGCGGATGCTCGCGCTCCAGGCGCGCGCGATCCCGCTGCACCATGATCCATGGCAGTGCGCCGTTTGCGCGCGACAGCGGTCCCGCCCCGTGCAGGCGCCAGCCAGCGGCGTGCGGGTCGAACGGCTCGTGATGCAGGCGCTGGTACACGGCGGTGGACCACGGGGTGACCCACGGCTCGAGCATGATGACGCGGCCACCGGGGCGCAGGCATCGCCCGGCTTCGCGGAGGAAGTCATCGGGTGACGGCAGGTGGTGGAGGACATTCGTCATGACGATGCCGCGCATGGTTGCGGCGGCGAAGGGCAGGGTGCCCGCGTCGGCGGCGATGTCGGCTCCTGATGCCGGGACAATGTCGCTGACGATCAGACCCGGCACGTGCGCGCGCAGGAATCCTGCTCCAGCCCCCAGCTCGAGCACCTCGCCGTCTCCTTCCGGAAGGAATCCCGCGATGGTCTCGTACCACTCCAGATAGATGCGGCGCAGAAATCCCTTGCTGGCGATGATCCGTGAGCGCAATGCCGTGGTCCGGGGATCGTCGAGATCAAGCCCTCGCGTCAGCGGATGCTCGAGGAGCGCGCGCATCTAGACGAACTTGATGCGGCCGGCAGCGAACAGCACCATGCGCAGCAGGATCACGCCGTGGCGCCAGCGGTCGATGTTCGTTTCCCCGTACGTCCGCTCGCGGTACCGGATGGGGAGGTCGACAATGCGCAGCCCTTGCTTCGCCGCTCCGAAGATCAGGTCGAAGTCGCCGAAGGGATCGAAGTCTCCGAAGTAG
>JBKJKH010000483.1:0-4442 GCA_046597595.1 Gemmatimonadaceae bacterium | reverse complement strand
GATCCATGTCGCCTTGGCCGACATGCCCGTGACGACTGCCTGGAAGGGCTCGCCAACTCGCCCAATCAGGGTCTGCGCGCCAGCGCGCTTTCGCGCCGCCCGCTCATCCTTCACGGTCGCGACTCCTGCACGGTGCTCGAAGTCGATGAAGCCGTGAACGCTGTCGGTGTTGATCAGCGTCACCTTCACCGGCATTCCGACGACGAGCCCCTTGGCACCCCGCATCACGCGTCCCTCCGCAGACCCGTCGAGCAGCCGAATCCACGTCCCGCTGTCGGAGACGCCGGTGACCTCCGCCTCGAACGTTTCACCAATGCGCGCGCGTAACGCGTCGGCCATCAGTTTCTTGCGCCGGCTCCGTTCGAGCTTCCGTGCCGCGTCACTGACTTCGTGTGAGAAGTCGATGTACCCGCGCGAGGGGTCGGCAACCACGAGCGTGAGTCGCACGGTGTCACCGACGTCCAGCCCCTGTCCGCCGCGTACGATGCGTCCTTCTACCGGTGGACTGAGCAGGCGCGCGTAGACCCCCTTGGAAGAAGAGGCGGTTACGACCGCGGTGAAGCTTTCCCCAACGCGTTCGGAGAGCATGGATGCCCCCGCAATCTTGCGCATTGTCCGCTCGACCTTGCGCGCGGCATCACCGCGCTCGGTGCAGCGGTCGGCGATCGCGATGAGCGCCGCATCGGTGTACGGCGGAGCACCGCCCGTTGTCACGGCGAAGAGCATCCGCTGCGTGACGAGATCTGCGAAGCGCCGGTTCGGAGCCGTCGAGTGGACGTAGTCTGCGACGGCCAGCCCGAAGTGTCCCGCGTTGCGCCGGTCGCCCAGGCGTCGCTCGAGCACATAGATCCCGGGGCCAAGCAGCTTCACGACGGAGAGGGAGAGATCAGGAAAGTGCTCGGGGTCTGCCGCCTTGCGCCGGGTGAGGAACGTGCTGAGCGCGGCACTGTCGGCCTTCTCGGGGAGCGTCTCGCCGACTTCCGCGGCGAGCGCAACAATGCGATCCCATCGCTTGGGTTCGCGCACAACCCGTCGTAACGAGGCCGAACCGCGCTCCATGAGGAACACGGCGACCGAGCGGTTGGCTGCCACCATGAAATCTTCGATGAGATCGCGTGCGCGGTTGCGCCTCGAGACGGCGAGATCCACGACCTTGCCGTTCACGACGACCGGCATGGCCTCGACGCTCTCGAAATTGAGGGCACCGGCCAGCGCCCGTGCCTGGCGCAACCGTTGGGCCGCCTCATCCTGCATGCGCACCTGGTCGATGAGGTCCGGCCGCGTGGCAATGCTGGCAGGCACGGGACCTCGATCTTCCAGCCACGCGCCGATCTCATCGTAGGTGAGCTTCGCGCGGTTATGCGTGAGCGCGCGATACACGTTGGCGGTCGAGAGCGCGCCGTCGGCCGCAACATCGAACTCGATGACAACGGCAAGCCGGTCCTCGCCTTCATTCAGCGACGTCAAGTCGGTCGAAAGCCGTTCCGGCAGCATGGGGAACACGACCACGCCTGTGTACACGGAGGTGGTGTTCACTGCCGCATGTTCGTCCGCCGGCCCGCCGGGCGGCACGAGCGTGCCCACGTCGGCCACACCGATGCGGACGCGGATCCCGCCGTCCGGAAGGCGCTCCGAGGCCTCTATCTGGTCGAGGTCGCGCGATTCCCGGTTGTCGATCGACGACCAGGGAAGTGCACGCAGGTCGCGCACATTCGCAGGGAGGGGATCGTCCGCAGGATCATTGATCAGCGCGACCTCCCGCATGACCGCAGCCGAGAAGTCTGGCTCGAACCCATTCTGCCGCATCGCATCTGCTGCGGCGGTGCGCAAGTTCACCTGGCTCATGTGCCACTCCACGGCGTGATTCGCGGCAGCCAGTATGGCGCCGCGGGCTTCGATGCCCGAAAAATAGCACATACCCCGGGGCGAACCGGGATCATTCTGCGCTCGAAGCGGACGCGTGCAGTCGCTACGTTTCGCACATGGCTATCCTGTCTCCCTACCGTTCGCTCCCTGCCGAGCGCCGCGTCGCGCTGGTCCTCCACACCATCAAGTCCGGCAAGGAAGGCAAGGCGCTCTATGTGCAGCGCCTCGTGGCGCGTGGAGGCGGTTTTCGCTCGGCGACGCTCCAGTCCTGGCCCGCGGAAAAGCTGGCGAAGGAGATCGTCCGCATGAAGGCCGAGACGCCGCAGGACGAACTCGACTTGCTCCAGTTGCTCTACGTCGAACTCGAGCCCGCCATTCAGGTCACCTTCCTGGACGCAACGGGCGTCAAGCACGACGACGGCAAGATGGCGGAGGATCTGGAGACGCCGTATGCCGACGCGGTGGCAGTGAGCACGGGGGCGCATCTGGTCAAGGCAAAGCATGCCGACGAAGGCATGCGCTATCTCCGTACGCTGGCGCGCTACAGCCCCGATGGCTGGCCGGGGATCGAAACCGTGGTCACGGACCTGGAATAGTCGTGTCCTCGGTCGTTCAACTCCTGCTGATCGCGAACGTCGTCGCGTACTTCCTCCAGCTCTCATTGCCGGGGGTGACCGACCTGTTCGTGTTCGTGCCGCAGATGGTGCTGACGCGTCCATGGACACTCGTGACGTACATGTTCCTGCATGGCGGCTTCATGCACATCGCCTTCAATATGCTGGCGCTCTATTTCTTCGGCCCGCGTGTGGAAGAGCGGTTGGGCACACGGCGCTTCACCATCCTGTATTTCGTGAGCGGCATCGCTGGCGCGCTCCTCTCGCTCATGTTTTCCGGCGCGCCGATCCTCGGCGCCTCGGCCGGCGTGTTCGGGGTGATGATGGCGTTCGCGCACTTCTGGCCCGACGTCCCGATCAACATCTGGGGGATCATCCCCGTCCCGGCGCGCCTGTTTGTCATCGGCACGACGGTGTTGGCCTTCTGGGGTGGGTTCGGTGGCGGGCGGGGCGGCATCGCGCACTTTGCGCATCTGGGCGGCTATGCCGGTGCGTATCTGTATCTGAAGTGGCTCGAACGGTCCCGCACGGCTTTCAAGCAGCAGATGACGGCGGCGCCGCCTGAGGCGACGCGACGGGTGCAGGGGTGGAACTCGATCGACCTGGGCACGGTGCACGAGGTCAATCGTGGGGAAGTCAACCGGATTCTCGACAAGATCAGCGCGACAGGCGTCGGATCGCTGACCGGGCAGGAGCGGGTGTTTCTGTCCAACTTCGTGCCCCCGGACGATCGCGTCCCTCCGGTGCAGTAGCGCGTCCGGTTGCCCTCAGGTGCGACGAGGGCAACTTTTCAGAATGCGTTCACACCTCGGGTTTGCTCTCCTTCTGGCCGCTCCACTTGCCGCGCAGTCTCCGCGCGCACTGACGGCCGACGACTACGCGCGCGCCGAGCGTGCCCTTGGCGCGACGACTGCGCCTCTCGTGGCAGGCATGGCGCTGCGGCCAACCTGGCTCGCCGACGGTCGCTTCTGGTATCGCGTGACATCGTCTGGGGGCTTCACGGCCGTGACCATTGACCCGGCGAAACTGGCGAGGATGTCGTCCACCCCAGCGGACACGATGCGCGCACCGACTCCGGCCGCGCCGCGCAATGCGAGCGTGTCGCCAGACGGACGACGTGCGGTCTTCATCCGGGACTTCAACCTCTGGGTGCGCGATCTCGCAACAACTCGCGAGACACAGTTGACCACAGATGGCGTGAAGGACTTCGGCTACGCTACCAACAACGCGGGATGGACGAAGAGCGATGCACCGGTGCTGACGTGGTCTCCGGATTCGAGGAAGATCGCGACCTTCCAGCACGACGGTCGGGGGACGAGCGAGATGTTCCTCGTGAGCACAAACGTCGGCGCTCCCAGACTGCAGGCCTGGAAGTATCCGCTCCCAGGTGACAGCGTCATCTTCCGCATCCACCGCATCGTGATTGACCTCGATGCGCCGAGCGGGCCGCGCATCGTGCGTTTTCAGATGCCGCCCGACCAGCATCGGTCGACGGTGTCGGACCATATCGCCTGCGACGGCCTGACCATCTGTGACGTCACTTGGTATCCCGACGGTGAGTCGGTCGCCTTCGTGTCGAGCTCGCGCGATCACAAGCAGGCCTGGGTGCGCGTGGCGAACGCGAGCACGGGCATTGTGCGCACGCTATTCGAGGAGCGCTCCGCTACGCATGTTGGTGATGCGACGTTGCGCGTGATGCTGTGGCGCGTACTGCCCGGGTCGAATGAGCTGGTCTGGTGGTCGCAGCGTGACAACTGGCTCCACCTGTACCTGTACGATCTTGGGACCGGGCGTCTCAAGCACCGCATCACGAGCGGGGAAGGGAACGTCAGCGAGATCGTCCGGGTGGACGAACGCGCGCGGGCGATCTACTTCGTAGGCAACGGCAAGGAACCGGGGCGCGATCCCTACTACCGGCATCTCTATCGTGTCGGCCTGGATGGACGTGGCCAGCAGCTGCTG
>JBKJKH010000235.1:0-2691 GCA_046597595.1 Gemmatimonadaceae bacterium | reverse complement strand
TGTGCGTAACGATGAAATCTGCGCCCGCTTCGACTGCCAATTCCAGGAGCAGATCATCTGTCGGGTCGGGCAAGAAGGGACGCCAGAGGTAGAAAATCGCGCAATGATCGGCGACCTTGCAGATGTAGTCGAGAAAATCATCGATATCGGCGAAGGTCAGTCCGAGCTCGCGAGCTTGGTGCCGGTGCAGGGTTCGGTGTCCGCGCACCTAGTGGATGAGTGACACTCGCATCCGAATGTCGCCCCGCGGTCCGGGCATGACGCCGATCCGGTGGGGCACGTCAGCGTGTTCCCACGCGTAGTTCGGAATGCTCGAGCCGATGAGGATGCCACCGAGGATGCCGACGAGTCCACCCACCAGCAGGCCCGAAGGCTGAGCGAAGTTGCCGCCGTCACATTGCTGGCATTCGGCAGCGGTCCCGAGCGCACCGCCTACAAGGCCGCCGGCTAGTAATCCGACGATGGCGCCGACACCGGCATGCGCTCCGACGCGCTCTCGGCGCTCGAAGCGCTGCACGGAGCGACGAGACAGGGTGATCGGCACGGCTGTGCTCTCGGCTCCGCCCGGCTGAATCCGGATCGAGTCGGCAGTCGCCGCGATCAATGTGCCGGTGAGTGTTGTCGCGCAACACGCGGGGCCGTGCGACACGCGTACCAGGGGGCCAGGCGTGTCCTGCGCAGGCAGGCGAATGCCGAGCACCGGCGTGGCGAGAACGGCCACGAGGAGAAGATGTACGGTTCGCATGTCAAACCTCGCTGGCGTGAGAGATCTCGAAAATGGCTCGGAAGGCCGGTCGAGTCAGGAAAAAATGAATGGGCCTGACCACGGCAACGGCGGATCGGCACGCCGTTCCATCAGAAGACGCGAGAATGCCCTGGCAATCGGCTCATGCCCGCAGCGCGTGCGCAGCGGATGATGCTCAGTGCGCCATCGTGACCGCGGGCTCCGTCGCGCCGACGCCGCCCTGCTCGCAGCCGAGGCCGGCTGGGACTACTCTCGCATTCATCGAGCCGGGCACGCGCTCTGCTCTTCTTATACGTCACTCTTTACTGGAGCATCACAATGGCGCAAGACTACAAAGAAGCGATATCCGCCCTCAACGACCTGATCGAGACGTGCAAGGACGGCGCGAACGGGTTCCGCACGGCGGCTGCCGCGGTCAAGAACACCCAGGCGAAGACGCTCTTCACCTCACGCGTCCAGGTGATCGAACACGCCGCCCAGGAGCTGCAGGCCGAAGTGCGTCGGCTGGGCGGCGATCCGGAGACGACCGGCACCGTCGCCGCGAAGGTTCATCGCGGATGGATCGACCTCAAGGCGGCCGTCACCGGAAAGGACGAGGCGGCGATCATCACGGAGTGCGAGCGCGGCGAGCAGGTGGCCGTCAAGAATTACGAGGACGCGCGGAAGAAGGAGCTTCCCGTCGCGGTGCGCACACTGGTAGAGCGTCAATACCAAGGGGCGATTCAGAACCTGGAGCGCGTTCGCGCGTTGGGACGCGCGGCCGGCGCTGACGCACCGACCGTCGCGCCACGGCCGGCGGCAGATCGCGACGTCCCTCGGCCCATGTGAACTGGGCGAGGGGCGCTTCAGGACGCGATTGCGCACGAAGAGCCTCGCGACCGATCAGTGCAAGGGGGTGTCACCGCGCGAAAGATGTTCGTTCAGGTATCGCGTGAGGGCTCGAACAAGGTGGCCGCTGGTGCCATCCCCTTCGCATCTGCAATGGGTGCGGTTTGGATAGTCCATGATCGAGAAGAATTCGCAGGCGGCGACCAGCCGCCTGTCACACGTTCTCCCACCCTTTCGCCCGCCCCAACGCCCTCTCCCACCCCGCAGCAATCCGCTTCCGCACCACCGGCTTCATCGTCGACGTGAATCGCGCATCCACCTGCCACTGCCGTGCGATGTCCGCCTGACTCTTCCAGTATCCCACCGCCAGCCCCGCGAGATACGCCGCACCAAGCGCAGTCGTCTCCGCCACCTTCGGCCGCACGACCGGCACGTTGAGTAGATCGGCCTGCAACTGCATCAACAGATCGTTCGCACTCGCACCACCATCCACGCGCAGTTCCTTCAGCTTGATGCCGGCGTCGGCCTCCATCGCCTTCAGCACATCCATCACCTGGAGCGCGATGCCCTCGAGCGCGGCTCGCGCGAGATGCGCCTTCGTCGTGCCTCGCGTGAGTCCGACGATGGTGCCGCGCGCATACTGATCCCAGTGCGGCGCGCCGAGTCCGGCGAAGGCGGGCACGAGATACACGCCGTCGGTGTCTGGCACGCTCGCTGCCAATGCCTCAACCTCACCGGATGATCTAATAATTGCCAGTCCATCGCGCAGCCACTGCACCACCGCGCCGGCGATGAAGATGCTCCCCTCGAGCGCGTACTCGGTGCGGTCGCCGATGCGCCAGGCCACTGTCGTCAACAGGTTGTTCTTCGATGCGATGGGCTTCGTGCCGGTGTTCATCAGCATGAAGCATCCGGTGCCATAGGTGTTCTTCACCATGCCGGGCTTCGTGCACACCTGGCCGAACAGCGCCGCCTGCTGATCGCCGGCGATGCCGGCGATGGGGATGGGAGTGCCGAGCAACGAGGTGTGACCGTACACCTCACTCGACGAGCGCACGTCCGGCAGCATCGAGCGCGGCACGCCGAAGATCTTCAGCAGCTCGTCGTCCCACTCACCG
>JBKJKH010000217.1:0-13899 GCA_046597595.1 Gemmatimonadaceae bacterium | reverse complement strand
AGCTGGACACAGTGCGCCGCAGGAAGGCCATGGCGGAGCAGATCAACGACGCCGAAACCGTGACCATCGCCAGTCGCTACGAAATCCAGGTGGCCGAGCGCGTGCGCGTGTTCGAGCTGAAGCTGGCGGCGCAACTCGCGGAGCTCGAGATGGTGAAGGCCGAAGTGGAGGAGATGACCACGGAGTTCAAGAGCGCCGCCACCGGCAGTGGTGCGCCCGCGACCTTGCCCGGCGAAGCCGCAGCGCGGGAAGTGGACGAGGCACTCGATAACGGCGCAGCGCTCCAGGGTGAACTGGATGCACTGGGCCGCGCGCATTCGCGAGCCCGGCGCGACGCCGATGCCGATGAGCGCCTCGCGGAGTTGAAGCGACGCATGGGGAAGTAGGACACTGCGTCGTCTCATCGCTGGAACCGCAGTCGTTTGCGCGTCCGCTGCCTTGTCGTCCGCATCCGGCGCACAAGGTGCGACAGGCAGTGCTACGCGCTGTGCCGGGCAGGTCATCTCCGGCATCACTGTGCGTTCGGAGCCGCCGATCTATGGCTCGCGGCTCGCGCGCTTCCCGATCGTGCAACGCGTGCAACGCACGCTCCACACAACGACACGGGCAGCGGTCATCCGCGACTTCATCCTGCTCAAGACTTCGGGATACTGTGACGAGCGGAAACGCGTCGAGTCGGAACGCCTGCTCAGGGCGCAACCCTACCTCGCAGACGCGCGCATCATCGTGCTCGCCGATGGTCCGGGTCAGGTTGTGCTGGAAGTGCAGACCGTCGACGAGGTCGCGTCTATTGCCGCGCTCAAGATCAACGGCAGCCAGGCACCATACGTACGCAAGCTCCGCATGGGGAGCCAGAACGTCGCCGGGCTCGGGTTCTACCTGAGCGGCGAGTGGCAGTCGGGGCTGGCGTATCGCGATGGCTATGCAGGACGCCTCATCACCAGTCAGATCTACGGCCTGCCGATCCAGCTGACACTCGCGGGGGCACGTCGTCCCCTGGGAGGTGAATGGCTTGCCGAGTTGAGCCAGCCCTTCCTCACCGATTTCCAGCGCCTGGCCTGGGATGCGCACCTGGGAATGGACGCGCGCTACCTCGGCTTCCATCGCGCGACTGGTGAGACGATCGCGCTGCGCACGGATCGTCGATTTGGCATGCTGGGATTCATCGCCCGGCTCGGCGCCCCCGGGGCGCTCGCCTTGATGGGTACCTCGGTCTCGTACGAACGAGAGGAAACGGAACCGCTGCCGGTGTTCATCCGTGAAGGTGGACTCGCGCCGACCAGCGACCCGGTGCTCAACGCGCTGTACGGTGAACAACGCACTGCGCGCGCGAACTTCCTGCTCGGCTATCGCGATATCAACTTCCTTCGCGTCACCGGGCTGGAGACCCTCGAAGGTCCTCAGGATGTGTGGCGCGGCGTTCAGATCGGCACGGTGGTAGGGAAGGCGTTCAAGGGACCGTTCGGCACCGACCGTGACGACTTTTTTTTCGCGGGGGATGCATATGGCGGTGTCGGAACGCCACGCTCCTTCGTCGCCTCGCGCGCGAAGGCGGAGCTGCGTCGCGATCAGGCGACCTCACGATGGGATCGCGGGCTCGCAAGCGCTAATGTGACGTGGTATCATCGGCTGTTCACCGACCACACGCTGGTGACGAGCGCGCGCGCGAGTGCCGGTGCGAGATCGGCAGTCCCGTTCCAACTGGTCCTCGATGATCGCGAGGCGGGCGTGATTGGGTACCGGGGGTCGCGCCTGGGCGGGGGTCGGCGGGTGGTAGGACGCATCGAGGATCGCATCTACATCGGTCGCGTGAGTGGCACAGCCGCGTTGGGCGCCGCGTTCTTCCTCGAGGGCGGTAAACTCTGGGCGGGTGACGCTCCTTTCGGCGTGACGACGCCAACTGCCGCGAGTGTAGGTTTCGGACTTCTCGCAGCGGTCCCCCCGCGATCGCAGCGCCTCTGGCGGCTCGATTTCGCGACTCGCCTCACCGATGATCCACATGCCGGCCGGTTCGAGATCAGCCTGACGAATCGCGATCGGACGCGCGAGTTGCTACGTGAGGCGCCGGATGTCTCGCGCAGCCGGGTGCGGTCGGTGCCGACCAACCTGTTCGTGTGGCCGGCGGGGTGGGGACAGCGGCAGTAGTAACAGGGAACAGGGAACAGGGAACAGGGAGCGAGACGTTCGACCGCGACGACTATTCCTTCTCCTTCATCAACTTCCGGATTGGAATAATCAGCGCCGCCAAAACGGCGGACGCAATGAACAGGGACATTGCCGTACGCTGGAACAGCACCGGCATCTGATCGAGTTTCTCCGGGTCGACGTTGCCGCCGACCAGACCCGCAATGAGATTGCCGAGTGCGATGGAGAGGAACCAGATCCCCATCATCTGCCCGACGAAGCGCCGCGGTGCGAGCTTCGTCATGGAACTGAGCCCTACAGGGCTCACTGCGAGCTCGCCAAACGTCTGGAGCAAGTAGCTCGCGACCAGCCACAGCATCGATACCTTCACGGCCCCACCGCCCGTGATCACCGCGTTCGCCGCAGCGACCATGATCAGGAAGCCAAGGCCGGTCACGAACAGGCCAAAGGCGAATTTCGCGGGGCTCGAGAGATCGCTTCCACGCCTGTCGAGCGCGATCCAGACCGCGGCGAACACCGGCGCAAACAGGATCACGAACAGCGAGTTCACCGACTGGAGCCACAGCGTCGGCATTTCCCATCCCATCACATTCCGGTCGGTAAAGTCGCGCGCGAAAAGGTTGAGTGATGTCGGTGCCTGCTCGAACGCGGACCAGAACACGATCGCGAAGAGAAAGAGCACGATCACCACGCCGATCTTTTTCTTCTCGTTCCAGGTAAGGCCGGCGAACAGCAGCATGTACGCGAAGAACAGGACGGCCATGCCGAGCATGATGTCGCGCATTCTTCCAGCGACAGCCACGGGATTCACCGTGTACATCCCCAGCATCCCGGCGAGCACCACGAGCACGACCAGCGCAAAGCCCCCAAGCGCGATGTTCCTGACGCGCGCCCGTTCCCCCGGCGCGGACGATGGCTCCATGCCGATCGGTCCAAGCGTTGACGGCCCGCGCATGCTGAGCGTGATGAGGCCGAGCACCATGCCAATGCCCGCGGCACCAAAGCCCCAGTGCCAGCCGTATTTCACCTGCAGAACGCCGGTGATCAGCGGCGCGGTGAATGCGCCGAGGTTGATCCCCATGTAAAAGATCGAGAACCCCGCGTCGCGACGCGCCCCAGCGGCAGGATAGAGGTCACCGACAATGGCCGAAATGTTCGGCTTGAGCAGTCCCGTGCCGATGACAATGAGGACGAGGCCGAGGAAGAACGCCTGTTGGGCGAACACCGCGGAGAGCGCGATCGACAGATGGCCGGCCGCGATGAAGACACCGCCCCACCAGATGGAACGCCGCAGTCCCAGCCAGCGGTCCGCGACCCAGCCACCGGGCAATGACGCGAGGTAGACGGACGCCGCGTAGATGCCGACGATGGAGGACGCCTGCGTGCGATCAAATCCGAACCCCCCCTCGGTGAGGGCGGCCGTCATGAACAGCACGAGCAGCGGCCGAATGCCGTAATACGAGAACCGTTCCCACATCTCCGTAAAGAAGAGCGTGGAAAGACCGCGTGGGTGTCCGAAGAACTTCGTGTCGCTCGTGAACGGCTCGAACCCTGCCGGCGGCGCGTCGACCGTCACGGCGGCGGCCTGTGGCTGGTCGAAGACGCCCGGTGTTTTCGCCATGATCTGGGGGGTGGTGAGACTAGACCGTCGGCCGGCCCGCGATGGCCGCAAGAGGGAGATACCGCTCGGCTGGCTTGGTGCCTCCGGCTGCCTGCTGCGCTTCCCAGGCGACAGTCGTCGGCGGCTGCTTGATGCAGGCGACCCAGTGGTCGGGCACCTTTTCCTCGAGGGGCGGGACGATCTGGGCGCACGCCGCATCCTTCTGCGGATGGTGGCAGCGTGGATGGAACACGCACCCCGTCGGCGGATTGGCTGGCGACGGCACATCACCCTCGAGCACGATGCGCTGCCGCTTCGCCTCGGGATCCGGCACGGGGACCGCCGAGAGCAACGCCTGTGTGTACGGCATCAGCGGTTCGTTGTACAACGCCTCGCCGTGCGTGATCTCGACGATCTTGCCGAGATACATCACCGCGACGCGTGTCGCGATGTGCTCCACAACGGAGAGATCGTGCGCGATGAACAGGTACGTGAGGCCGCGATCGCGCTGGAGATCCTGCAGCAGGTTGATGACCTGCGCCTGCACCGAGACATCGAGCGCGGACACCGGTTCGTCGCAGACGATAAAGCGCGGTTCGACGCTCAGCGCGCGGGCGATGCCGATGCGCTGGCGCTGCCCGCCGGAGAATTCGTGCGGAAAGCGCGCGGCGTACTCCGATCGCAAGCCGACCTCGTCGAGCAGCTGCTTCACCCGCTTGTCGGCCTCGGCGCCTTCCGCGAGTCGATGGATCGTCAGCCCCTCACGCACGATCGCGCCCACCGTCATGCGCGGATTGAGCGATGAAAACGGATCCTGGAAGATGACCTGCATCTTCCGGCGCATCGCGCGCATGGCCTTGCCGTCGAGCGCCAACAGATCCGTCCCCTCGTACTGCACTTCGCCGGATGTCGGTTCGATGAGGCGTAGGATGCACCGGCCCATCGTCGTCTTGCCACATCCGGATTCACCGACGATGCCTAACGTTTCGCCGGGGAAGACGTCGAACGACACGCCCTCGACCGCCTTCACGCTGCCCACCTCGCGCCCGAGGATCCCTTTCCGGATCGGGAAGTGCTTGACCAGGTTGCGGACCGTAAGCAGCGGCTCCGCTGCGCGTGGCGCTGTCATTCGCGGCTGGTCATGCGGCTGATGGGCATGCCACCCTGCCCGGCGAGCGTCTCGACGAGTGGCATGTGCTTTTGCGCGCGACGCTCGGGCTCCTCAGCGAGATGGCAGCGCGAGGTGTGCCCGGGGCCAATCTGGTAGAGCGGCGGATGCTCGCTCGTGCATCGTTCCCATGCATACGGACAGCGATCATGGAATCGGCACGCTGGGGGCCACGCGGTGGGCGGTGGGACGGTGCCCGGGATCACTGCGAGGCGGTCGCGCGTTTCCCCGACGCGCGGCATCGCCTGGAGCAGCCCTTCGGAATAGGGGTGATGCGGGAGCTTGTATAGTCCGGAGACGGTCGCTTCTTCCACGACCTCGCCGCCGTACATCACGACCACGCGTGACGCGACTTCGGCGATAACGCCAAGGTCGTGCGTGATCATGAGGATGGAAGTGCCGAAGCGGTTCTGGAGATCGGCGAGCAACTCGAGGATCTGCGCCTGGATGGTGACATCGAGCGCGGTAGTGGGCTCGTCGGCGATGATCAGCGACGGGCGCATGACGAGCGCCATCGCGATCAGGACACGCTGCCGCATGCCGCCAGAGAGCTGGTGCGGGTAGCTCTTCGCGCGTTCCTCCGGCGAGGGAATTCCGACCAGCTCGAGCATCTCGACGGCGCGCTTCCAGGCTGCCTTCCGCGACGCCTTATCGTGTATCCGCGCGACCTCCGCGATCTGGTCCCCAACGGTAAATACGGGGTTCAGCGCAGACATCGGCTCCTGAAAGATCATCGCGATCCGGTTGCCGCGAATGCGGCGGATGTCCGATTCGCTGAACTGGAGGAGATCCTTGCCCTCGAACTCGATACGGCTGCCCGCCTCGATCCGCCCCGGTGCCCGCACGAGGCGGAGGATTGAGAGGGAAGTGACGGACTTCCCGCACCCGGACTCGCCAACGAGCCCGACTGTTTCGCCCGCGCCGACGTCGAACGAGACGCCGTCTACCGCCCGCGCGACGCCGGCGGACGTGTAGAAGTAGGTGCGAAGGTCTCTGACTGCCAGCAGCGGAGCTGTCACGGGGGGGAAGATACCATGGGGACGATTCTGCGTCATCCGGCATCTGCCGGGCGGTCACCGAAAACTGCAGTTAATCCGATGCGGCTTCGCGACGGGCAGTCGTGGAGCAGGAGGCCGACCTGAAGCCGTTCAGTGATTCTCGGCGTCGTTTGGATGACACGCCTGATCTACGACGACTGCACTGGCGAGGATCAACACGGGATCCTCGTTGCCTTGGATCTCAACGCCGTACGTGTCGGTCCAGCTGAACCACTTCTTCGAGACTGTCGCTACGACGCGCTCGCCGCGACGAAATTCGTATTCGTGATCGAGAAAGTCGCCCTTCGCCTCGAGGTCGTCGGGCCCCGGGACGTCGACGGTGAAGCGGTGGTGGAAAAGCGCGAAAAGCTCCTTCTTTACTACTGCCGCCACCTCTCCATCGCGGACGATCTCGAATGTCTTCCCCCAGGCGAAGATGCGCTGCTTGATGAAGGCGAGCTCATGGCCCTCGAGGTCCTGAAAGGAAAGCTGTTCTCCGAGGCTGAACGCCTTGCCATCGACGAAGTAGACGTTGCGCTGCGCTTCGTCCTTGATGTGGTAATCGTCACCCCAGGAGAGGAGCTTTTGCCTGAGGATGAAGCGCTTGGGCATACAGTGCTCGGTGAAAAGAGTGGTACGCTGTGGTCAATGCAGTTTTGACTTCACTGTCGCCCACCAGTTCACGGCGGCAACGATCTCCGCACCCTCTGACGCCTCACGGATCACCACAAAGCGTCCGTCGGGCGCGACGTCGTAGCTCGGCCGCCCAAGCCCACCGAAGCGGTACACGTCTGCGAAGAGGGAATCACGGCGCGTGACAAGGAGGGCTCCATCTTTCACCGCCACCGTTGCGGCGATGAATGCTGTGCCGTCGCGGTAGAAGATGCGGCGTCCGTCCGACGACCAACGCGGCTCGAATCCGCCATTGGTGGAGATCAGCACGCGCCCACCAGGTCCGGGGAAAGGCCGCGCGTGCACTTCGAAGCGACCGGTCTCGTTCGACTGATACGCCAGCCAACGGCTGTCAGGTGACACGGCAGGGTTGATTTCATCAAACGGGCTGACGATGAGCGGCTGCATCTTCGCGCCGGGCGTGCGTGCGAGCAGAAAGATGTCGCGTCCGCTTCCGCCAGTTATGTCCGTCCGGAGGACAGCATGGCGGCCGTCGCGAGAAAAGACCACTTCGCGGAGGGATGCCTTGGGGTCCGAGTAGAGGAGTGCTTCTTCTTCGCTTCCGTCAGCGGGAATCCACCATATGGTGGACGGTCCGCTGATGGCCGACCCGTCGGATGCCATCACTGCGGTCGACATGAAGGCGACGCGCTTGCTGTCCGGCGTCCACACGGGACGGAACGCATTGACTTTCGACGTCAGGCGCGAAAATGAGCCATCGACAACGTCATACAGCCAGATGCTCGACTGACCTGCGGTTACCGTGGGCTGGACCTGCACGGCTATCCGCCGTCCGTCTGGCGACCACGCTGGCATCTGCAGGCGCCCGCGCTCCTTGTACGAAGGAAGGCGATTGCCGCGCGCGTCGAGCAACGTGAAGTATGCGTCGCTTTCTCCGCGGAGATAGACAAGCGTCCCGTTTTCCGACATGCTCGCGGCGATCCCACCGTTCGAGCGCCAGAGAATACCGCTTTCCAGTTGAATCGGAGTTCCGGCGATGCGCCGGCGGCCTTCGTCAAATGAGATGGCGTTGATCGTTCCGTCCGCGCGGCCATACACGAGCCAGCCGTCACGCACGCCAAGTGGATCAGTGCCCTCGAGATTGAGAATGATTCGATCCCCACCATTCTTGGAGACGGCGCCGATAGCATAGCGCTGCTCGGACCCGGCGCCCGTGTTCGATCGCAGTCCGAACAACACCGTCTTGCCGTCGCGGAGGACGAGCGGGCTTGTAATGAGGTGCTCGCCTTTCGCCGAGTCGATCGAGGCCATCGGCTTGGGTTCGCCGTCAGCCGCCAATCGCAACCGGCCGCCTCCGGCGATCACCAGCTCGTCATTGCTCGCCCATGCGGAGCCTTCCGATCCGCTCGAGTTTCCGGTGAGGGCAATCGGACGCCCCCCTTCGAGCGATACTCGATAGAAGCGTCCGCCCTCAGCGGAGAATGAGAGCCAGCGGCCGTCCGGCGTGAATCGGACATCGCCCGCGGACATCGTCCCTTCGACGGTGCGAACGTCGAGCGAGTCAAGCCGACGCACGCGGATCATGCGCCCCTTCTGGTCGCGCGCGATAAATGCGACGGTCTTTCCGTCTGGGGAAATCGCGATTGCCGAGCCGCCAACGTCCTCGATGCGCTGTCCTGCGGGCCGATCCACGCGCAGCATGACCGGCTCCGCCACCTCGGCTGGTCGCCGAGCGAGGAGAGCGATCCCCGCGGCTGCGACAGCCGCGACCGTGATCAACCAGGGAATAACGTCGCGCGGCCCGCGCCGCTGCTTTCCCGCATCCGCCTTCTTCGCGCGCGCCGTGTACGTCGCGGGAAGCGTGGCGCTCCGCCCATTGAGTGCATCGGAGAATGCTTTCGCCGACTCGAAGCGATCGGCGGGAAGCTTCTCGAGCGCACACAGCACCGCTGCGTCGACATGCTCGGGAACAGTGTGCCGCAGTGTCGTCAGCGACCGCGGTTGCTCCGTCATGAGGCGCGCGATGATCGCTTGCGCCGTCCCGCCAAAGTGCGGCGGCTCGCCGGCGAGCATCTCGTACGTGACGGCGCCAAGTGAATAGATATCTGTGCGCGAGTCGATACCGCGATCGCCAGTGGCCTGCTCAGGCGACATGTAGAGCGGCGTGCCGAGCGACAGGCCGGTTTGCGTAACGCGCGCGCCGCCTGCCTTCGAAACGGCGAGGGCGATACCAAAATCAGCCACGAGCGGCTGTCCTTCGTGAAGAAGGATGTTCTCGGGCTTGAGGTCGCGGTGGATCACGCCATGGCGATGCGCATAGTCGAGCGCACTCGCGATGGCCGTCGCGATGCGCAATGACTCCTCGATCGGCAGCTGCTTCTCGCGCTCGAGCCGTGCACGAAGGCTCTCTCCCTCCACGAACGGCATGACGTAGAAAAGCAACCCGCCCACCTCTCCGCTGTCGAAAAGCGGAAGGAGGTTAGGATGCTGGAGGTTGGCGGTGACACGGATTTCGCTGAGGAAGCGATCGGCGCCGAGCACGGCCCCAAGCTCGGGATCGAGCAGCTTGAGTGCGACGGCGCGCCCGTGCCGGACGTCTCGCGCGAGAAAGACGGTCGCCATGCCTCCGCGCCCGATCTCTCGCTCGACGTCATAACGACCGTCGAGTGAGGCACGGAGTTGGTCGATGGCGGTCATCTTACCCTGTTCGTACCGGGAACGCCTCCGCGACCTTGGAAGCAGTCCTCAGCCCCAATGCCGCAAACGTCAGCGTCCCATTGCAGCAGCTTGCCGTCACGTTCGTCGGCGCCCCCGCGACAAACAGATTCTCATGATCGTGCGCGCGCCCCCACCTATCCACCACACTCGTTGCCGGATCGTCTCCCATCCGACATCCTCCGCCTGGATGCTCCTGCCCGATGTCGCCGGCCGCGCTCGCCGACGAAATAATCTCGCCATTGCCGGCCGCGGCCATCTCACGGAACACCGCGCGGATCGAGTCTTCGGTATGACTGCGTAACGCGATGGATTCCGGCGCATCGCGGAACTGCATCCGCGGCAAGGGA
Source organism: Gemmatimonadaceae bacterium (assembly GCA_046597595.1). Taxonomy (GTDB): domain Bacteria; phylum Gemmatimonadota; class Gemmatimonadetes; order Gemmatimonadales; family Gemmatimonadaceae; genus JBKJKH01. Next base: position 4,251 of record JBKJKH010000217.1, on the reverse strand, counting down.
TCGCCCCAGTGATTCCGCGCGCTGGCATCGAGCGTGAGCTCGCTGTCTCGCGCCGGCAGGACGTCGTAGTACGCCCGCACGCGCGCCACGCCAGACCGCGTGCGCTCCCGCCAATCGTCCAGCAGCGCATCGCCGAGCAAGAGAACACCGGCATCATTCCGCAACCTTGCGGTCCGCCCAAACGACGATTCCCATACGCGCAGGTCGTGGCGCACGTACTGCTCGAGCTTCCCTGGGCGCATGAACTTCTTCGTCACCAGCGAATGCTGCGCGTTGATCCCGGGGAACAGCTCCATCGGCAGCCGGATCTGCGCGGCGACGTTGCGGTGTCCGCAGAGATACTTGCCCACAAGTCCGGAACGGTTCGCGATGCCCAGTGGGTACTTGCTACTTTTCGAGAGCAGCAGCAGGTGCGGACTCCAGGCAAAGCCGGCCGCGACGACGAACGTCTTCGCGCGCAGTTCCACCACGTCATCGCGCCGCACCGTGGAGTTGGCTGTCGCGTGCGTGATGCGCCCAGTCCCTTCATCCGCGTGCAGTCGGCGCACCAGCGTGCGCGTCACCAGTTCGATCCGTCCCGACTTCACCAGCTCGTCGAACGTAAAATCAGGCGAGTACTTTGCACCCGTCGGGCAGACGGGATAGCACGTATCACACCGCTGGCACACCGCGCGGCCGTGCTTGGGCACCGAGTTCTTGGCACTCGGCTGGCTCCACATCGGAATGCCCGCCTTCCCTGCCCACTCGCGCAACAACTGCAGGTTGTACGAAAGCGGGAGTGCCGGCATCGGAAATGGCTTGCCGCGTGGGTCGAGATCCGGCGGCCCCTGCTCACCCGAGATCCCCATCCGCTCTTCCGCTTCCTGATAGAACGGATCGAGATCCTCGTACGACAGCGGCCAGTCGTCGCCTACTCCGTACAGCGACTTCAACCGGAAATCCTCCGGAGAATACCGGGGCGTGACGCCCCCCCAGTGCATGGCCAGCCCTCCCACGTTCATCGAGGGAGAAAACCCATACGCGGTGCCGAGCGCGTTCTGGTCGTCCACATGATCGTCGGGCCACGGGGTTTCCCCATACGCCAGCCATCGGGCGCGTTTCGCATAGCGCTGCGCGAGCGGAACACTCGGCCCTCCCGCTTCCACGATGGTGATCCGGGCCTGCCGTTCCGCCGCAAGCCTGGCCGCCATCATCGCCGCCGTGATGCCTGAGCCGATGATGCAGATGTCTGTCTCGATCGTGCGTGTGGACATCAGCTTCCTCGCGCCAGTGGCAGCGGCTTACGGGGAGCATCCGCCAACGTGCGGCATTCTCCTTTCTGGATTCGCACGCCGTAAGCAAGATCCGTGGCCTCGCTCGATGCCGCCCAGTGCGCCAGCAGCGCCACAGCGACATGCGGCGCGCGCAGCGGGTCAGCGGGAAGCGCGGCGATGCGAACATCCGAGAGCTGGGCGCGAACAATCTCGCGGCGCCTGGCCACCGGCAGCGCCGCGAAGCCGCGCCGATGCTTGCGTTGCGACAGCAGGTCCAGCGCCTCGAGCTGTGCGTTCCAACCGGGCGCTGGGTCAGCGGGTGAATAGGTGATCTCCGCGTCGCCATAGCCGTGCATCTCCTCGATGACGGGCACGTACCCCGCGAGCCACGCGGTGAAGCGTCGCACCGCGCCAGTCCTTCCAACAGCACCGATAGATTCTGGCAGAATCGCATCACCCAGCGCCGCGAGCCGTACAGGATCGAGCGGGGGCGGCAGCGTCGCCGGTGCGGCCTCGGTTGGTGTCGGCGCCACTGCACCAGCGACGGCGAGCGTTCCAGCGGCTTTCAGAAATGAGCGACGATCAGTCATGTCAGTCGGCGGATGAAGGTCGTCCATTCTGGTTCGTGGGCGCAGAGAGCGCCAGACGGCGTTGGTCAGTCAGCAACCATCGCCAGCACCGCCGCCGGCGAGAGCGCACTGCCTGATGCCACGAGCTCCTCGAGTTGCTGTTTCGGGATCGAGGCACGCAATACTTCGATCCGCTCGGCAACCCCAGGTGCCATCGGGTGCTCGACGACCACTCCCGCGCGCTCCGACATGACTTGCGCCGCCGCGGCAATCGAAACGGCGCGTTCGGAATTTCCCGCTGCGGCTTCGACCGCCGCGAGTCCGATCAGTGCCTGCCCCGTTCCACGCGGACTGCCCACTTCATCGTACGTGCGCAGCGCGCGCTGGAACATGCGCCGTGCGTCGTCGAGACTCTCCGCCGCAAGTGCGACATAGCCCATCTCGCATTGCACTCGCGCGATCTCGGGCTTGTCGCCGACTATCTCGAACGACGCTTCCGCCTCGCGGTAGAGCTGGATCGCCCCGGGGAAGTCCCCGCTCGCGAAGGTCATGGACGCGAGGAAGCTGTGTGCCATTCCGCCACCCTCGAAATCGCCGATGCGACTCTGGATGCGGCGTGCCGACTCGACCATCGCGATCCCGCCGGCAATGTCGCCGCTCACGAACATCAACATTCCGTTGATCGTCCGCGACACGCCGTTCAGGAAATCATGCCTGGCCTTTTCCGCGCCCGCGATCGCCTCCGCGAGCTGAGCCCGTGAATCGTCGAGACGCCCAATTCCAAGGTAGACGTAGCCGAGGGTCATGTGCGCCAGGCACTCGATGACGGGATCGCCGACCGCGCGGCTCTCGTCGAGCATCCCGGTCCATTCTGCGATGGCGCGCTCCATCTCGCCCGTGACAGCCGACACCATTCCGCCGGTGAATTGCGCGAGTGCACGCCCGCGGCTCGGCGCGTGCCCGGTCGCCAGCGCAAGCAGCGCATCGACAATGCCGCGCGCCATCATGTGCAAGCCGGCGATGTGCCAGTACCAGCCGAGGTAACCAGAGAGCAGCAAGCCGTGCTCGACCGCGTCAGCCGAGCCAGCGCGGCCGCTTGCGAGGAGCCACTGTAACGCCGCGAGCGTATTCGCATTTTCCACCCGCCCGCGGTGCATCGCCTCCACCTGGCGCTGGTCGTGGCCCTGGATGTCCGCATCGAGGGTGCGAGCGAATTCGAGGAAGTACATCGCGTGCGAATCACGCACATGATCCACTTCGCCGCCGGCGTGAAGCTGTTCGGCTGCGAACGCCCGGATAGTCTCCAGCAAGGCGTATCGCTCACCCGTGCCGACCACCCTCACCAGTCCCTTCTCCACGAGTGACTCGAGCTGATCCACCGCCAGCCAGCGCTCCTCGTCGCCGAAGCAGACCTGCTCGACCGCGTCGAGGGTCCATCCCTCGTGAAACACGGAAAGACGCCGCAGCAAGCGCTGCTCGGCCTCATCGAGCAGCGAATAGCTCCAGCTGATAGTCGCGCGTAGCGTGCGTTGGCGTAGTGGCAGGTCGCGATCGCCCGACGAGAGCAGGTCGAGTGCGTGATCCAGCCGCTGGAGAAGCGCCGCCGGCTCGAGAATGCGAACGCGCGCTGCCGCGAGCTCGAGCGCGAGCGGGAGGCCGTCGAGGCTCCGACAGATGCCGACTATAGAGGCCGCATTCGTCGTCGAGAGCGCGAAGCCCGGCTTTACCTTCTCGGCGCGCTGCACGAATAGTGCGACTGACGGGCAGCGTAGCAGCGTATCGGCGTCTGTCGCTCCCAGCACGGGCAGCTCGAGCGGCGCGAGCGCGAGCTCCGCTTCTGCGCCGATTTTGAGTGGGCGGCGGCTTGTCGCAATCACGCGAAGTTCGGGGCATCGCGACACGAGCGCGGCGATGTCGCCGGCAGACTCCACCACCTGTTCGAGGTTGTCGAGCACGAGCAAGACGCGGCGGTCGCCGACCACCGTCGCGAGGGCGTCGAGCGCCGACCGGCCATGCGCCTCGGCGATGTCGAGCGTCGCCGAAATGGTCGGCATGACTTCGGCGGCAGAGGTGACCGACGCGAGCGACACGAACGCTGCGCCGCCAGCGTACTCGGCATGCAGGCGGCGAAAGAGTTCGATGGCGAGGCGCGTCTTTCCCGTGCCGCCGACGCCGGTGACGGTAAGAACGCGCGTGCCGTCGCGCAGTCTCTCGATCGCGGAGGTGATCACGGCTTCGCGGCCGAGGAGAGCAGTCGCCGGCGTTGGCGGCGGCTTGTGGATGGCGGGCGCGTTGGCGGTATGGTGCGCCGCGCTCGCGGAGGTGCCCGACTGACGGATTGCCTGACGCCAATCGCTGAGGTTGACGAAGCGGTCCGAAGGCGTCTTGGCGAGCGCACGTTCGATTGCCTCCGTCACATGCGGGGCGAC
>JBKJKH010000091.1:0-8680 GCA_046597595.1 Gemmatimonadaceae bacterium | reverse complement strand
TGCGCGATCAACACGCAGCGCGATATCGCCCTCCATCGTGCAGGCGGCGGCAAGCCCGATCAACGCATCGTTGTCCTGCGCTGTGGCCTCGCGAAGGTGCAGCGCGCCCGTCGCTACTGCGTGCGCCGTCATTCTGCACTCCGCGCTCGGCACACCACAACTCGAGGCTGGACAACGCTCCGGTCGCCGCGAATGAGCTGTGCCCCTTGCGCATGGTCTTCCGCGAAGCGCGTACAAGTCGGCGGCAGTTCGGTCCAGCCGACGAAATTGCGAAAGACCAGCCGTGCCCCCGGCGCGGCAACACGCTCGGCTTCACAAAAGAGCTCGGCAATCTGCGGCTCGCTCAGCCATTCGCAAATGTTGGAGAGTGCAATGCCGTGCACTGAACGGTCCGGAAGCGTGCGCAAGTGCTCGGTAAAACCGCCATCGACCAGAGTGAGTGAATCCAGCCGCCTGGACGCAACCGCAAAACCGGCTTCGCCGAGAAATGGTGGAACGCCCTCGGGATGCTCGACGGGATAGCGTCCAGTCAGCATCTGATGAATGAAGTAGTTGTCTGCGATCGGCACTTCCGTGAGCGCGCGATTAGCAAGCTCGAGAAAATGCTCCGCGAAGTTGGCCCTGCCGATTCGGGCGAAGAATCGCGGGTCGTACGCACGCGACATCGACCACCGATTGAGCAGCACGCTGAACAGCGCGCGCCAGCGACGGCTGTTCCACTCGCTCGCAAAGATCGAACGCTGCTCCTCCATCGTGCGGCAGAAGAGCATCCGGTCGAGCCGTTCCGGCGTATGCACGATATGCCGCACTGCCCACGCTACCAGCTTGATGAATCGCTCGCTCACTCCGGCTCCGATGACGCCGGTGTTGACCGCCGTGGGACGCCCGTCCCAGTAGGTGCGCGCGCCGTCGGTGAGATGCGCGCGGAGCAGGACGTACAGCGAGCGTCGTGCGCTGGGCGACATGTGCGCGCCACCGAGAAACGCGATGGCCTCGCTGCGGCGAAGCTCGCGAACCGCTATCGCCTTCAACTCGACCAGGTGATTCTGCGTGCGGTTCGTGTCTACCGCGTGCACGGTGCCTGCCCCGGCGGCAAGGAGCGACAGTGCCGTACAGCCTCCAGAGCTCACGACGACGATGCGTTCGCCAGCCGCCGGCTGTAGCGCCGCGATCTCGACACGCGGATCTTCGCGGACCTGTGCGAAAAACAGGCGGTCGTCGTGTGCACTCGCGAGCGCGACGCGTGCGACGCGGACCCTGCGTGGTGTGTGCGAGACGACTCGATCTATCGTGGGAATCGCTGTGGCGGTCACGCGGCCACCCTCCACCCAAGCTCGAGGGTCAGGGCGTCGTAAATGCGCCGATCAATCTCCGCATAGCGTTGCATCGTGTCCCGCACCTCGCGTCCCCGGGTGATCGCCTCCTTTTCCAGCCATTGCTTCACCCAGTTCAAGTGCCCCTTCTCCTCCTCGAGCATCAGGTGCAGCGCACCCGCGACGGCCACGTGCGTGCCGGGACGCCGGAGATGCTCCAGGAAATGACGATAGACCCGGCGCTCGAAGACCTGCGTCAGCGCGAGCACGTGCAGGACGCCTACAGGACGGCCGACCGCCTCCGCGTATCGCTCCTGATACGTGACACGCACAGGCTGCACGCGACCGCCGACGGCGAGGATCGTTTCCGTCCAGACACGCGCGTGCTCGATCTCCTCTGATGAATGCCGCAGCAGGTCATTCGAGAGCGCGCCGTCACGGGTGCGCCGGGCAACCTGACCGAGGATGAGGCCTCCGTGAAGCTCGGATGCGCGATAGAAGTTCAGGAAGCGGAGTTCCTGTTCCGAGACCAGGGGCGCGGTGCGAGTGAATGGCAGCGTCATATGGCTTCCTTGAGGTGGTCAACGAGTCGAATGCCGCAGAGCCGCTCGATGCGGCGTGCGAAGGAGCGGATCGCTACGGGATCGCCGGGCAATGCGACGGGGACGTCCCCAATCGCGCGCTCACCGAAATGCCGGAAGTGCGTCGCTGCGGCGAGGACGCGGGGAATTACGCCCGCGTCGTCCGCGATGCGCCTGGCCAGCAAGTCCGAGGCGCTCTGGGCGTGGCGCACTTCGTCCGCTGCAATGAACGAGAGCATTGCCGCGAGCACGGGCTCCTGTGTCTGCTCACCCAGCCGGCGAAAGAAGTAGGACGCGAGGTGCTCGGAAAGCATGAACTCCACGAGCCGCTCGATGAGATCGTACGGGCCAACGTCCGATGCGCGCGCGCTGCGGCGCATCTCCACGATGTCTGCATCCGTGAGCGCGGGCTGGAACTGAACAGCGTCCAGGTACATGCGAAGTGCATGAAAATGCTTGAAGCCCTCGTACAGTTCGAGTGAGAAGACAACGCCCGCGTCCACATCCTCCCAGGTTTCGGCCAGCAAACGCTGGAGGTGGATGGGATGGTACGCCTCGATCAATGCGGCATTGCGCAATGCCGAGAGCATTGCGGTGTCGTTGATCACGAGGTCAGGGTTGATATGCCCCCAGCGCACATCACGTTCGACTGACCACTGGCCGCGATCGGCGGCGCGTGCGTGGCGTGCATACAGGCGAGTCATGCGAGGGCCTCCTCGACGAGCGAGTTGCTGGTGACCGGCGAGGCCGCAATAATTGTCGCGAGCAGCCAGCGCTCGAGTCCGAACGCCACGCAGGCGGTGTATGCCGGCGACCCATCAGACAGGCGAATGTCGAATGCGTCGCCGAAAAACCGCTCGTGGAGATTGAATGAAGCCGCGGCGACAGTCTCTCCCCCCCCGATTGGAAGGCGAAGCTCCTGCTTCAACTCCTTCAGTCGCTGGAGGACAGCACGGCCACGGCCGGTGGGAGCGAAGAAGGGATCCTCGGCAGCCTCGAACTCGCCCTCGAGCCCCAACTCGCGCAACAGCGCCCGGACGCGCCAGAGGCCGCGGTCGCGGAATGCGATGCATTCCTCTTCGGTGCCAATGCACACGATCTCACGCATGGTGAACGCCCACCCGCGCTCGAGGGACGCGAGCCGCTCACCTTCATGGCGCCAGCAGGTTCCCTGGGCCGTTACAACGCGCAACTTGCGCAGCACGCTATTCGCGAGCGCAGCGTAGACGTGATAGCAGACTGCCGGTGGAAGCGCCGCGGCAGCGGGCTCGCAGGATCGTGCGGCCAGCAACGCCGGGGTGGCACTACGCGCGATGCACTCCAGCGCACTGGCCTCGGACGACAGGTGCGATACCAGCGTCAGCCAGTGTGGAAAGGATGCGAAATAGTCCGCTCGCTCGAGCACGTGCAGCGGGAGCGCCTGGGGTACACGCCATTCCTCCAGCGTCTCCGAGGCGCACACATCGCGCACTCGCGTTTCCAGGTCGTGAAAACGGGACAGGGTGTCGCCACGCAATCCCACCAGTCCGGGCGCGGGCTCCCAGATATCTCCGCGCGCCCTGAGCGCGGCGACGGCGTGCTCAGATGATCGCATGGTGCTCCTCCCCGACAAAGAAGTCGGCGATGCGTGCAACGGTTCGGAAGTTGTCGAGACGGATCTCGGTGTCGCTCACCTCTCGACTGATCGCGCGCTCTGTCCAGGCGATCAAGTCGAGCACCTTGATGGAGCTCACCACGCCGGATGCGAACAGCGGTGTCTGCGCGTGCACCGTGATACCAGGCGGTGCGAGCCTGGTATTGACCCACGAGAGCATGTCGCCGACGAACTGTGCACGCGAGATCATGCTGCCTCCCGTGCCGCTGGTGCGCCGACAAGTGCGGCGACCATGTTCATCCAGAAGGATGCGACGGGAGGCGCGCACTCGCCGAGGAGCGCGTCAGCGCCGGTGGTGTCGAAGACCTTGGGAAATGCGAGCTGCGGAACGAAGTGGCCCAGCGAGCGGACGGCCTGACGCACGCGATCGCTCCCGACCTCCTCGATGGCGCTCTCGAAGATGCGGTACGTTTCAAGGTCCGTGCGGACTGGTCGCGCGATACCCTTGCGTCGCCAGGCGGGAGCGCGCTGGAACTCGTCGTAGCTCGCGTCGAGCAACTGCTGGAGAGGCATGGCGCCCCTGCCGGCGCAGAAATGAAAGGCGCGACCCGCAGCATCGGGGGCGAGTGCGACGCAGGCGATGCCTCTCGCGCAATAGTCGGTGGTGACGACGTCGAGCGCAGATTCTTCGACACCGGGGAGCATCGCCGCGAGTCCGCCGAAATACAGGCGGAGCGCCCGATGCACCGCGTTCGTCTGGCTGATCGCCCCATTCACGTCGTCACACACGATCGTGGCGGGACGTGCAATAGCCCAGTCCCTCCGAGTACCACGCACGATCGCCTCGGCTTCGAACTTCGACTGTTCGTACGCATTCGCCCAGCCAACAGGCGTGACATTCTCATTCTCTCCCACCAGGCCGGTCCGGAGCCCTGCGACGAAGGCGCTACTCACATAGACCCAATTGCTGATCCTGGTCCACTCGCTGGTCACCTCGAGCAGACGCTGTGTGCCGTCACGATTCGTGGCGCGTGCTTCATCCAGACTCTGCGAGAAGCTGGTGGTCGCAGCGGCATGCACGACGATCCCGACCTCATCGGCGAGTCGCGTCCGCACGCTGGAAGGGATGCGGAGCCCATCGGCGAGAAGGTCGCCTGGAACCGGAATCACGCGGGAACACGATGTTTGCAGCGGAGTGCGCACCAGCACGTACACGCGATCGACACGCGGATCATCCAGCAGGCGCGCGACGATGGCGCGGCCAAGCAGTCCCGTGGCTCCGGTAACGAAACAGGAGTGTGCGTTCATGGTCAGGCCTCCAGTGCGAGGCCGGTCCAATGCGCCCCGTATCCGTACGAGAAGAGAAGGACCTTGTCGCCTTTCACAACCGCTCCGGTGTCCAGCGCATCGCACAGGTTGATAAAGTTGTCGCCGCCGAGAGTGTGGCCGATGCGCGCGATGTTGTGATCCCAGAGCCGTGCATTGGGCAGCCCTGCGAGACGCAGCAGGATCTCCCAGCTCTTTGCACTCACGTTGTGCGGCATGATCCAGTCGACGTCCCCGGCGTTCCAGCGCGCATCGCCGAGCGTCCGGCGGATCACGTGAGCAGCGGTGGGGAAGTAGGAGGCCATCACTTCGTCGCGCATGGATCCGCCACTCCAGAAGAACCCCTTCGTGACTGAAGCGCCGCCCATGATGCGATTCGCCGTGCCGTCGCGCTCGACCAGGACCGCGCACGCTGCATCGGACGTGCAGTTCGTGATGGCTTCGCGCCCAGCCCCGGCGGGATAGAACTCGCTGGAAACGCACAGCACGCGATCGAGGCCCTCAGCGATACACAGCGATCGTGCGAGACGAACGGCGCCGAGAATCGTGGTGCACGCGAGCTGGTCGAGCCCGATGACCGTGGCGCTTTCGAGACCGAGATCGAACTGGAGTCGCGTCGCTGGATACTGGAAGCGGCGGGCATCGCAGAGACCCCTCACCTCTGCCAGCGCATCACGTGGCCTGGCAAAGGCGATTGAGCCGGGGGCACCGCCGTACAGCAGCGCTCCGACGCTCGCCGGGTCGACGTCATTATCGCGAAGGAGTGCCGATGCCGCTTCCAGCGCGAGGTCATACGGCGTTTCATCGACGGCAACGCAGACGCGCCCGAATCCGAAGCGTTCGAGCAACTCGGGTTCTGATTCGAGCGATCCAGCGGCGGCAAGTTCACGCACGGAGCTGGATCCACCGGGAACCGCATACGAGATGGCGGTCACACCTGGCGTCGGCATCATTGCTCGTCACCGACGTGCACGGCGGCCATGACATAGCCCGGCCATGGCGAGGAAAGCGACGCGACGACAGGATACCGCCGTCCGCGCAGTGCCGCGCGGTGAACGCGTCCAGTGTCGTCGACGTCGATCTCGAGCTCGTGAAAGGCAACACTCGAATCGAGCGATAGCGCTTTCCACACCGCCTCCTTCAGGATCCACAGAAGCGTGGCGGGCAAGTGGCCGGTGCTCCTGCGCTCGCGCGCAGTGAGGAAATAGTGCGTGTTGGCGTCGGATGCCGCGTCGAGCCGCTCGAGGTCTATGCCGATCCTGGTTCCGGCGGGCGCAGCGATGGCAGCGGTGAGGCCGTCACAGTGCGTGAGCGAGAGTGCAACCGGCCGATCCTCGCGTGTCGCCGTCCGAATGCGTGCAAGCGGAGCGCGGTCAGGGCGACGCCGCAGGTGCACGACCACTGCGTCGCCAGCGACGGAGTGGATGGCGCGTCGCGCTGCGACACGGGACGCGCGCCGTTCAGCGTCAGGATAGGCGCGGGCGGCGGCAGGCAGTTCTTCAACCGTTGCGAGCGCAACGGCAATACTCGACGTGACAGGTAGAGCGGGCACGACCCCTCCGTGGGCGAATTGCTCACGACAAGGTCGGCCTCACACTTCAATGAAAGGATCAGCCGTTCGACGTATCCATGCGGCCCGGATGACGTAGACGGGGCAACTCTACCTTTTAACTCTTTGGGACAGCGGGAGTTGTGCCAAGGCGAGCGGAGAGTGACGCGACGTACTCGCGGGCCGTTTTCGTATTGTCGTGAAAAACCATCATCCCGCGGATGAAAGGATTCTCGACGATACCATGCTCCGCGACGGTCAGCCGGGTGCCTGAGGGAGACGACGCGAGGTCAAACGTCCATGAACCGTGGAATGCGCCGCCAGGCTGAATTTGACGCACGAGCTTCGTTGGCTTCTGTTCGACCGTGTGCACAACGGTTGCGTCGAAATCTCCGCCATACGTCTCCTTCCACACCGCATGACCCTCACGATCGGGAAGGCGCTCCGCGGCCGAAACCTCCTTGAACCACTCCGGCACTCGCGCGATGTCGGTGATGACGCCCCACACCTCGTCGGGCGACTTCGGGAGATCCACAGCGATGGTGGCGGTGTGCGCTTTCGGCACGAACATGCCCGCGATGAAGACGAGCATGGCAATGCCCGCGACTGCCGAAAGCGCGATGACTACCTTTGTCATTGGTCTTTACAGTGCCGGGCCGAGGACGACGCCGTTCATCACGAGCTTATCGAGTGCGCGCCACCACGCGCGGAAGAACGGTTCGTTGTGCCGTATGAGGCCGGAACGCTCGCAAAACAAATGCGGCAGAAACGCAGCAAGCATGCGAATGGCACCATTCCAGCACTTGCGCTCAACGATGAACGACGTGAGCGTCCATCGTGTGGAACCTGTCAAGGGGTGCGGATCGACGCTGTGCCGGAGATGTTGGAGCATCCTTTTCCTGAGGTGAATTGACAATGACTCGCTTTCCATTGACGAAGCGCGACGTTCGCATCGTTCTCGTTGTTGCGTCAGCCATGTGGGCCCTTATCACGTCGACGAGGTTGCTCCTGAGCATAGTTCCTTCGTTCGCGGCGCTCGTAGAACCGTGGAGAGGGTTGGCTGGCCTGCTGACTTTGGCGGGTTATTTCGTACTTTGCTGCGTCTTTATTTGTGCTCTACTGCTCATCCATAAGCGCCGTCCACCAGCAAGACTTTTGGACGCGGTCGTGATCGGCATTCTTGCAGGACTAGTTGCGACGACGGGATTTCTTGGGAGTGTTGACTCGGATCGGCTGGCTGCCATCGGGAGCGGTATTGCCGCGGTCGCCGCTATTGCCGCCTCTGTGCTGATGTATGAGCTAATGAAAAGGACGCGAAGTGCAAAGCGGCCAGGATTGCCGGCCTGAAAAACTTGACTCCTGACCGCGGCCTTCAGATCCTCCAGATATCAAGCTACTTACCTAGAGTCCGGGCCCGAGCACCACACCGTTCATCACGAGCTTGTCGAGTGCGCGCCACCACGCACGGAAGAACGGTTCGTTATTGAACAGGATCACGTGCCCCGCGCCAACCTGTTCCTGAATCACGAGTGCCGCATTGCGGAGCAACCGCTCGGTGTTATTAGGGAAGGCAAACCCACCACGCAGGAGGCGACCTTCCGCGGGAAACACCGCAACGTTCGCCCCCTCCCTGGAAAGCTTGAGGAAACTGTTGCCATCGATCATCACCGTAAGGCGCGGGCGATCGTAGCCGTGGGTGAGCCAGTGGGTGCGATCCAGGACGACATCGAAGTGGCTGCCGGCGAGCGGCGCGGCCGCTTCCGATGTGCCCGTCGGGCTCGTCACGGCCATGAGACTGTCGCGCGCATCTTCGCGCTTGCGCGCGGAGTCGGCGGCGGCCGTCGGCTTGGCGGCGCTGTCGGGGTCATACATCCTCGCGCTGGTGAGGTTTACGTCCGGGTTCGCCGCCCAGGCGCTGGCGCCACCCATGGTGATGAGCGTGCCACCACCGCGCACCCAGCCGCGCAGCGCATCAGCGCCCGACTTGCCGAGGCGCGATGACAGGAAGCCCGATGACGCATCAGGGATGATGATGACATTGAAGCGCGACAGGTTTCCGCCTAACGACGTGGCGTTGATCGGGGTGAACTTCACGCCATAACGCCGCTCGAGCACAAACCATGCAGCGCCATAGCCCGTCTGGCTGGTGCCCTCCCCGCCGACGAGCGCGACCTTCGGCTCCTGCAGGTCCACGACGGCCTCGGACCCGATTCCGAATTGCCCGGTTTCGGTGAACGCCGAACTCACCGCCTGCACCTCGACACCGCTTTCGCGCGCGAGCGCATCGAGTCGCGCGTGCAAGGTGGTGTCGTTGCGC
>JBKJKH010000194.1:0-10599 GCA_046597595.1 Gemmatimonadaceae bacterium | reverse complement strand
TCGCAGGCGCGCATCGACCGGTGGTTCGAGCGGCGTGCGTCGCACTTCCAGCTTGATGCGGGCATCCGGGACGCCGTGCAGTTTGCGGCGCTCAACCTCATCGCCGACGAGTATCCTTCTGCCGAGACCAATACAGTTTCGCAGGACGTTATCCTCTGCCGGAACGCGCTGATCTACTTCGACATGGCGTCGGTCGCGCAGATCGCGACTCGCCTGCTTGCGTCGCTCGCCCCTGATGGCTGGTTGCTGCTCGGCGCTTCGGACCCGCCGTTGTCTGGTCTCGTAGCATGCGAGGTGGTGATAACCTCCGGCGGCGTGGCCTATCGGCGCGCCGATCGCGATCCGGCACGCAGCACGCCAGCGACGACAATGACGGAGCGCCAGTGGCATGAGCCGGCGTCCGCGGCAACGTGGCTTCCTGCAGAATCTGCAGTCGTGCTGGAGGCGCCTGCGCCGCTGCGGCATGATCCCATTCCCTCTGTAATACCCGCTACAAAGGCCGACGCTGCTCCTCCCGCTGCCGCAGCCGGGAGCGCAGAATCGGTCGCACGAGAGGCCGTTCTGCAGGACCCGAGCCGCCTGAATGACTGGGTGACCCTTGTTCGTGCCATCGCCAACCAGGGGCGACTCCGCGAGGCGGATGAAGAGTGCGTCCGTGCGCTCGATCTTCACCGGTTGTCTCCGGAGCTGCACTGCATTCACGCGATGCTGCTCACTGCGGCGGCGCAGTATCGTGAGGCAGCGCTTGCCGCGCGCCGGGCGCTCTATCTCGACCGGCAGTTCGTGATGGCGCATCTACAGCTTGGGGATGCGCTCGTGCGCATTGGAGACACGGAGCGCGCAGCCCGAGCCTTCGGGAATGCCGTCATTGCGCTCGCGTTGGTGACCGACGAGCAGGCGGTGCCGGCTGCCGATGGCGTCGTCGCGTCACGACTTCGCCACATTGCCGAAACGCGACTGCGCGACATGACGGGGACGCGTCGCGCATGAACACGCTTGTGGAGACCAGCCTGCAACAACGTCTCGAGGCCGCGCGCACGGCTGCTGAAAGGGGATTCGCGCGGTCAGCCGAGGCGAAACAGGCGATACTCGATGCGCGGGCACGTGTGCTGGCCCGCCCTGCTGCGGCCGAAGAGCAAGACGGAGATGACGTCCTCCATCTAGTGTTCTTTCAGGTGGGGGAAGAGCAGCTTGCCATGCCGCTCACCAGTGTCGTCGCGATCGCGCGGCCGTCAAGCATCGCTCCGTTGCCCCGTGCGGTGCAGCCGGTGTACGGCGTGACGGCGTGGCGCGGCCGCCCTCTGACGGTGCTTTCGCTTTCCGGCGCCCGGCCTGCGATAACAGGTGACACCAGGCTGCTGGTGCTCGGCACCGGGACGCGCGTGGCCCTCGCCGTCGTCGTCGATGTCGTGCACGACGTGGGACGTACCTCGGCCTCCGGCCTCGCTCCGGCCGGCACGGGTCCCCGACATCGCTATACGCTTGGCATCACCCCTGACGGGCTGCTCGTCGTCAGCGGCGACGCGCTGCTCCATCCGGAAACACTTTCGCCATGACCACCACTCCTGACGGCACGAGGATTTGATGACCTGGACCATTGGCCGGCGCATCGCCGGCGCCATTGCGATCGAGCTCGCACTTCTCGTCGCTGTCGCCGTTCTCGGTGCGGTTGCGCTCGGCCGGACCACGGTCGCGTATGAGCGGGCGCTCACTGTGCGACGCACGCAGGTCGCGCCGGCGTTTCGCGCGGAATCCGAGATTCGCGGTGCGAATCTGGAGCAACTGCGGCTCTACATCACCTATGACCAGAAGTATGCGAGGGCGCGCGACAGCATGGTCACGTCCGCGCGCGGGCGCGTGACCGCGTTGCGCGACTCGTCGCTCACGCAGGCCGACAGCACGCGATGGAGCAACGCCAGCGCGGTCATGAACGCGTGGAATGCGGGAATGCTCAGTGCCGCCGCCGCAAAGGGGGCGGGCGATAATGCCGAGGCGCTGCGAATTCGTTCAGCGACCGTGGAGCCGCTGCTCACGGCGCTCGACTCGATCATCGGCAGCGCAGTGACCGCTGCCCTGCTGCACGGCGACCGGCTTGCCGCGACTGGCGCGGATGCCGCGAGCACGGCGAAACTCACCATCCTGCTCGGCGCAATATTTTCACTGCTGGTGGGATTCCTCACCGCGTTCCTCATCAGCCGCTCCATTAACCGTCCGCTGCAGGAAACCGCAAACGTCATCGCGTCGAGCAGCGCGGAAATTCTGGCGGCCACCACCGAGCAGGCAGCCGGCACCAACGAGTCAATGGCCGCAGTCACAGAAACCGTGGCCACGGTAGACGAAGTCGCGCAGACAGCAATGCAGTCCACGCAGCGCGCGCGTATGGTCGCTGACGCGGCGCAGCGGGCGGCAGAGGGCGGGCGCGCCGGACAACGGGCCGTCCTTGATTCCGTCGCGGCCATGCAGCTGGTTCAGGCGCAAGTGGAGACGATGGCGAAGGGCATCGTCGCGCTCGCCGAGCAGGCGCAGGCGATCGGCGAGATCACCACTGCGGTGAGTGACATTGCCGAGCAGACCAAGCTGCTCGCCCTGAATGCCGCAGTGGAGAGCACGCGGGCTGGCGAACACGGACGCGGTTTCGCGCTCGTCGCGGCGGAGATCAAGGCGCTTGCCGGCGAGGCGAAGGAATCCACGACGCAGGTACGTCGGCTGCTGGGTGAGATTCAGCGCGCCACGAGCGCGGCAGTAATGGCAACGGAGCAGGGGACCAAGCAAACGGCGGCC
This sequence comes from Gemmatimonadaceae bacterium, assembly GCA_046597595.1. GTDB lineage: Bacteria > Gemmatimonadota > Gemmatimonadetes > Gemmatimonadales > Gemmatimonadaceae > JBKJKH01. Next base: position 7,818 of record JBKJKH010000194.1, on the reverse strand, counting down.
GCGGTGCGCCAGGTTGGGCAGGCGGGCGAGATTATCGGCCAGCTGACGATCGTCATTGAGGAGTCGGCGCAGGCCGCTGCGCAGATCGTTGCCTCAGCGGGTCAGCAGGCGCTTGGCATGGACCAGATTCGCCAGGCCATTGCGAATATCCACGACGCCACGCAACAGCATCTCACCGCCACGCAGCAATCGGAAGCGGCTGCGCAGCATCTCACAGTGTTTGGCTCGCGGCTCGTCGGTCTCGTCGGCGCGCGGGGGGGCGCCTGAGCACGCCCGCCACAAATGACGCGCTTGCGGCGCGACTGCTTTCCATCTTCATCGAGGAGTTGGGCGAGCAGGTGCAGCAGCTGAACGAGTACCTGCTTGCGCTCGAGCGTGCTCCCGCCGACGCCGAATCCCAGAGCGGCATTTTCCGCGTCATGCATACGCTCAAGGGTGCGGCGCGCGCCGCAGGTGTGCGAGAGGTGGAGAACCTGTGCCATATGCTAGAAACAGATCTCGCGCGCGCGCGTGACACTGGCGTGGCACTTGGCGGCGGGGCCATTGCGCTGCTGTTCGAGGCTGCAGACGCGCTCGCCGATGCACGCGACCGGCTCGCGGCGAAGACATCACTCGCCAACGGTCCCATTGCCACGGTGCTGGAGCATGCACGAGGCCGGGGCGAGCCGCTGAAGCCCCACGTTGCACGCCTGACGCCTGCGATTGCGTCCACGGCCGTCGCCGCGCCGCCGGAGCGAGCGCCCATGCCAGCAGCGCCAACGCCGGCAGCGCCAACGCCGGTGCCGGTGCGCGTTGCACCTGATCAGGCACGCGATGAACTCGTTCGCGTAGGCTTGCATCACGTGGATGCGATTTCCAATGCCGCAGGAGAGGTCATCAGTCTCGCGGCCGTGCTCGGCGAACGCGCCGATGATCTCGCCGGACTCCGCCAGCGTGTGCGCGCATTCCGCGAGCGCGCCGAGCACCGTGATGACGGCGCGTTGCTCGAGGTGGACCGCGATATCACGCGGCTCCTGCGTCGCGCCGGCGAAGATGCCCGCACGCTGGGGGCGGTGTCTGGTCGCCTGAGTGGCACTGCACGCCGACTGCGCCAACGGTCGCTGCGCGAGCTGACCGAGACATTGCCGCGAGTCGTGCGCGATGTTGCGCATGACGTCTCCAAGCAAGCGCAGCTTATCGTTACGGGCGAAGAAGTTGAAGCCGATCGCGTGGTGGTCGAGGCGCTGCGCGAACCGCTGCTGCATCTCGTGCGGAACGCGGTCGATCATGGTCTCGAGTCCGGGGCGGAGAGACGGGCGGCCGGGAAGCCCGAGATGGGAACGATCCGCGTGGACGTCACGTTGCGCGGAGATCGCCTCCGCCTGGCGATCGCCGATGATGGACGCGGATTGGATCTGGCCGCCATCCGCCGGGCGCTGCAGCAACGGGGCCGTGCCATTCCCGCCGATTCGGCGGCGCTGCAGCGCGCGATCTTTGATGAAGGGCTGTCCACCCGCGAGCGGGCGACGACACTGTCCGGCCGCGGCGTCGGGCTCGGTATCGTGCGCGTGTCCGTTGAGCGCGTCGGCGGTACGGTCGATGTCAGTTCGATCGAGGGGAAGGGCACGACGTTCATTCTCGAGGTTCCCCTGAGCATCGCCACCCTGCGCGCGCTTACGGTCGAAGTGGGAGGGGCGATTTTCGGCATCCCGAGCGCGTTCGTCTCGCGCGTCGATCGCCTGGATGCGAGGCCGGGTGCGCGTGACGGCACCGCTGACCGGCACATCGCGCGCGTTGATGGGCGCGCGATGCTGACCGGTGGCGGCGAGACTCCAATACCGATCACCACGCTCGCGGCGCTGCTGGGAGCTCCATTCCCGGAGCCTGCGGTCGACGGCATGCTCCAGATTGTCACTGTTGACGCGGGCGGCCGCCGCCTTGGCCTGGTCGTCGACGAGTTTCGCGATGAACGCGAACTCGTGCTGCGGCCGCTCGAGCACGCTGGCGCTGCGGCGTCCGCACTGACCGTCGGCGCCGCGCTCCTGAATGATGGAGAAGTCGTGCTGGTGCTTGGCGTGGCGGTCCTGCTGGATGACTCCGCTCCCCCCGCAACGCTTGCCATGCCAACCGGGGAGCGCTTTGATCCGGCGTCGCGGACGATTCTTGTCGTGGACGATTCCATCACCTCCAGGACCCTCGAGCAGAGCGTGCTTTCCGCGGCCGGATACCACGTCATCACGGCGGTTGATGGTTTGGAAGCCTGGCGGATGATCGAGCGCGGCGATGTCGCCCTCGTGGTGAGCGACGTCGAGATGCCGCATCTCGACGGCATTGGACTCTGCATGCGTATCCGCGCATCCCAGCGCACCGCGTCGCTTCCCGTCATCCTCGTCACGTCGCTCGATCAGCCGGAACATCGCGCGCGAGGCCTCGAGGCCGGCGCGGATGCGTACGTCACGAAGTCCGGCTTCGACCAGGACAACCTGCTCGGCACCGTCCGCCAGCTGCTCGGCGCACCACGCGGGGAGGCCTCATGATTCGCGTGCTGGTGGCGGAGGATTCGGCAACGGCGCGCGCGTTGCTCGTGAGCCTGCTCTCCGGGGAGGCGGATATCGTCGTCGTGGGAGAGGCGCGGACCGGTATGGAAGCGGTCGAGATGGCGGAGCGACTCCAGCCGGACCTGGTCACGATGGATGTCCAGATGCCTGAGCTTGACGGCATCGAAGCGACGAAGCAGATCATGACACGTTCGCCTCGTCCGATTCTCGTCGTGTCTTCCGCGGCAGGCAGCAACGTCGAGCTCTCGCTCGAGGCCACCCGGTCCGGCGCGCTGATGGTAATCGCCAAACCACAAGGCGTGCAGTCGCCATCGCATGACGCAGACCGGCGGCAGCTCGTGAGCATGGTACGTGCGCTGGCGCATGTGAAGGTCGTGCGGCGTCATGGAACGACGGGAACGCTGCCGGCAGTCCCCCTGTCCGCCTTCACCACGATCCCTGGCGCGGCGTCGTCACGTCACGTGCCTGGCGAGGCGCTCGAGGTTCTCGCGATTGCTGCTTCGACTGGAGGGCCGGCGGCGCTCCGCACCATTTTCTCGGCGCTGCCTGGGAACTTCCCTGTACCGATCCTGGTCGTGCAGCACATCGCGCGCGGATTTACTGACGGTCTTGCCCATTGGCTTTCGGGTGACTCCGCACTGCGCATCAAGCTGGCGGAGCTGGGTGAGGAGGCGCGTGCCGGTACCGTGTATATCGCTCCCGATGACCGCCACCTCGGGATCAGGCGTAGCGCGAGCGGCGTGCTTCGCATCCAGCTCGACAACGCGGCGCCGGTCGGCACGTTTCGTCCGGCCGCGACTTATCTCTTCACATCCTGTGCAGAAAACGTCGGACGCGGTGTGCTCGCGCTGATCCTCACCGGTATGGGAGATGACGGGGTGGAAGGGCTGCGTCACGTTCGGCGGGCGGGCGGGCGCATCCTCGCGCAGGATGAGGCGTCGTCCGTGATTTTCGGCATGCCGCGTGAAGCGCAGCGCGCAGGCGTCGTCGATCATGTCGTCGCGCTGGATGATGTCGCTCGCCGCTTGCGGGAGATCACCGCATGATGCCGGCCACCGGAATCGAATGCGCAGCGGCCCTGACCCGGGTCCTGGTCGTCGAAGACAGCGCGACGCAGGCCGCCGCGCTTGCGCTGCTGCTCGAGCAGGCGGGATACGATACCGTGCTGGCACGCCGCGGTGACGTGGCGCTCGAACTGCTCGAACGCGAGCGCATCGACCTCGTCCTGAGCGACGTCGTGATGCCGGCGATGGATGGGTATGAACTGTGCCGTCGCATCAAGGCGCAGGACGCGTGGCGCGGCATTCCAGTGGTACTCCTGACGAGTCTCACGGATCCTCTCGCGATCGTGCGCGGACTCGCATCGGGCGCGGATCACTACGTCACGAAGCCCTACGACACCGAGGGCCTGCTTTCCCGCGTCCGATACGTCCTGCAACACGCCGCCGATCCACAGCGTCCCCTTCCTGCACCGGTGGACATCGAACTACTTGGTACGACGTTCTCTATCCGTGCGACAAAGGAGCAGATCCTCGAGCTGCTGGTGGCAAGCTACTCTGATCTCGTGCGCACGAGTGAGGTCGTGCGCGAGGCGGAGCAGCGCGCCCGGTTCCTGGCGGAAGCCACCGAGTTGCTGTCGTCCACGCTCGACGTGCGCCAGGTGATGGCGGATCTCGCCAGCCTTGCCGTGCCGCGCATCGCGGATCTCTGCGCGACGGATCTTGTCGTGTCGGATGGCGCTCGCCGTCGCGTGGCGGTGGCGCACGCCATTCCGGGCGTCGCACAACTCACCGCGCAGCAAACGGCAGAGCAGGCGGCGTTCGTGGATCAGGTCGTCCTCGAGCTGCAACCGCGCGTCGTGCAGATACCGGATGCGGAGGCGCTCTCCGCTCTCACTTCCGACCCCGAGTTGCTGCTTGCGCTCGGCGGACGTGGCCCGCAGGATCTGATCGTGGTTCCGCTGGTAGCGCGCGGCCGCGTGTTGGGGATCCTGCAGTTCGTAGTCCTGACGGCGACTCGCGAGAGCCGCCCCGACGACATGCCATTGATCCTCGACCTGGCGCGCCGAGCGGCGCTGGCCGTGGACAACGCACTCCTCTATGAGGAAGCCCAGCGTGCCACGCGCGCGCGCGACGACGTGCTGGCCATTGTTTCACACGACCTGCGCAATCCGATCAACACGATCCAGATGAGCACCTCGTTCCTGCTCGAAGTTCTGGCCGAACCACCGGGTGGCAAGGAAGTCAAGGTGATTCCGCAACTGCAGGTGATGCAGCGCGCCACGCGCCGTGCGAACGCGCTGATCCAGGACCTGCTTGATGTTTCGCGAATAGATGCCGGAACGCTGAAGGTCGCGACCACCGCGCTCGATGGCTCTGTGCTCATCACCGATGCCGTCCTCGAGCTCGAGCCCCTCGTTGAGGGCCAGCAACTCGCGTTCGAGCACGAGTGGATCGGCCCCGACCTCTTTGTGGCCGCAGACCGGAGCCGTATCGCCCAGGTGTTTTCCAATCTCGTCGGCAATGCGATCAAGTTCACGAAGGCCGGTGGGCTCGTCCGTATCGAAGGGCGGCGCAATGGCGAGATGGCCGACTTCGACGTGATCGACACGGGCGCAGGCATCCCGGCCGATCACATGCCGCACCTGTTCGACCGGTTCTGGCAGGCCAGCGGCACGTCGCGCACAGGAGCAGGACTCGGTCTTTCTATCGTGAAGGGCATCATCGAGGCGCACGGTGGAACGCTTTCCGTCGACAGCACCGTCGGCAGCGGAACCCGGTTCCGGTTCAGTCTGCCCAGCCAGATGAAAGTGCTGGGGAAGCACACCACTTCATAAAAAAGGTACGCCATGACGGCGCGCGTCAATCCCGAGTTCCGAGAGCTGACACTGGAAGAGTGTTACGCGTTTCTCACCAGCCAGAAGGTCGGCCGACTGGCATTCACGCTGCACGATCGCGTCGACATCCAGCCGATCAACTATATCAGCGATGGCGAGTGGATCTTCGGACGCACAAGTCAGGGGTCAAAGCTTGCCACGCTGATGCACAATCCATGGTGTGCATTCGAGATCGATGAAGTGCGCGATGTGTTCGACTGGGCGAGCGTGGTGGTGAAAGGGACGTTCCACATCCTCGACCCGAAGCTTGGTTCGCTGTTCACCTTTCAGCGAGCAGAGAAGCTGTTGCGCACCCTGCTTTCCGGCTCCTTTTCGCTGCGCGACCCTGTGGCGCATCGCAACGTCGTCTTCGGCATCTTTGTCAATGAGATCACCGGGCGGGCCGCCGGACGCTGATGTAAATATCCTCAATGTTCTCACAACAGTTCTACAACGTTGTGCACATCATCGGCATCGTACTGGTGATGTGTGCCCTGGGTGGTGCGAGCCTGCACGCGATGAACGGCGGAAGCCGCGAGACCAACTCCGCACGCGGGCTGGTCGCCGCGATGCATGGTACGGGAGTGCTGTTGATCCTCGTGGGGGGCTTCGGCATGCTCGCGCGCCTCGGGTTCATGCATGGCGCGAACTTTCCCGGGTGGCTGTGGGTCAAACTCGTCATCTGGGTGACGGTCGCCGCAGCGCTCATGATTCCATATCGCAAGCCCGCGATGGCGCGCCCGCTGCTCCTGGCGCTGCCGGTCCTTGCCGGGATCGCGGCCTTCATGGCGATCTACAAGCCGATCTGACCCAATCAGGAGAATGGCGATGACACGAAGTGTTCTCGTTCTGCTGGCGATCCTCCCCAGCGCCGTCGCGTGCCAGGGCCGGCCAAGTGGTCCGGCACAGGGATCACCGCAGCCCGGGTCGATGGCCGGGGTAGTGCATGCGGAGACGGTGGTTGACGGCGTGGAGCATCCATGGGGACTGGCTTTTCTGCCAGACGGACGCATGCTCGTGACGGAGCGCGTCGGTCGCCTGCGCATCGTGAGTGCGGCCGGGCAACTTTCCGCGCCCCTGACCGGTGTGCCCGAGGTCTACGCGCGCGGGCAGGGCGGGCTCCTCGATGTCGCCATCGATCCGAAGTTCGGCCAGAACCGGCTCGTGTACCTCACGTACTCCGAGGCGGGTGCGGGCGGCGCGGGAACCGCGGCGGGCCGTGGACGCCTGACGGACACTGGCATCGAGAACTTTCAGGTCATCTATCGCCAGCGTCCCAAGCTCGAAGGCGCCGGCCACTTTGGCTCGCGACTGGTGTTCTCGAAAGACGGCACCACGCTGTTCATCACGCAGGGCGACCGGCAGTCGTATCGCGACAAGGCGCAGAACCTGAACGAGGGGCAGGGGAAGGTCATTCGCATCAACCTTGACGGCAGCATACCAAAGGACAATCCGTTCGTGAATACGAAGGATGCGCTGCCGGAGATCTGGTCGTACGGGCATCGCAACCAGCAAGCTGCCACCCTGCATCCTGAGACCGGCCAGCTCTGGACGGTGGAGCATGGCGCGCGTGGCGGCGACGAAGTGAATCATCCCGAGGCAGGGAAGAACTACGGCTGGCCGGTCATCACGTATGGCCGCGATTATTCAGGCGCGTCCATTGGCGAAGGCGCCGCAAAGCAAGGGATGGAACAGCCGGTGTACTACTGGGACCCGGTCATCGCGCCTTCAGGCGCGACGTTCTACACCGGCGACGCGTATCCCGGTTGGAAGGGCAATCTCTTTGTCGGGTCGATGTCGCCCGGTGGCCTGGTGCGCCTCGAGTTCGCGAAGGGAAAGGTCGTGAAGGAAGAGCGCTATCTGGGCGAGCTTCGCGAGCGGATCCGCGACGTGCAGCAGGGACCGGACGGATTGCTGTACCTGCTGACGGATGCGGGAAATGGTCGAGTACTGCGGGTGCGGATGGTGACGCGCTGAGACGGTGCAGGCGGTATTGGCTCAGCTCCCCTTCTTCGTCGGAGCAATCGATGGTGCCTGTGTTGGTGGAGTGATCGGCACGGTCTGCACAGAATCGCCGAGCGGCACAGGGGCCATGGGCGAGGGTGCGTTGGCGAAGAGATCTGCGAGGCCCGTCGCCTCGGCCACCTTCCGCGTCGTCGCAAACACTGACTGGCCGAGCGGCGTCTGGCCGGTGGCCATCAGGCTCTCGGACAGGATCAGTCCTGTTGCGACATACAGATAGGGAATGCCGACCGAGGGCTTGTCGACCCAGAGCCCCTTCTTGATCAGCGCCTTTGGTGCCTCGAACACATCGGTCCAGAGCGCCTGCGTGCGCGGCACATCGATGAAGCCCTGGCCAGGCATGAGGATCGTGTCCTTGCCCGCGGAAGGGACGTTCGGCATCAG
>JBKJKH010000611.1:0-3236 GCA_046597595.1 Gemmatimonadaceae bacterium | reverse complement strand
TCCTCGCCTGGATGCAGCAGCACGTGATCGATGCCTGACACAGGCGCCGACGTTTCGCAGGAGGAACTGCTGACGATCGCGGCCTCACGCGCAATTCGTGACGGCGCCGTGTGCTTCGTCGGGATCGGACTGCCGAGTGCGGCGGCGAATCTCGCGTTGCGGACGCACGCACCGAAGGCCGTGCTGATATACGAATCCGGGGTGATCGGGGCCCGGCCGGACGTCCTTCCACTCTCCATCGGCGATGGCGAATTGACCGCTGGTGCGAGCGCGATCGTCAGCGTCCCGGAGATGTTCACGTACTGGCTGCAGGGCGGACGCATCGACATTGGATTTCTTGGCGCCGCGCAGATCGACCGCTTTGGCAACCTGAACACGACCGTGATCGGCCCGTACGATCGCCCCGTCGCGCGACTGCCTGGTGCAGGAGGCGCGCCCGAGATCGCGACGTCGGCGAAAGAGACGATCGTCGTGATGCCGCACTCCGCGCGGACATTCGTCGAGCAGCTCGACTTCATCACCACCGTCGGCCATGCGCGAGGCAGGGGCACGCGCGAGTGGCTCGGCCTTCGCAGCAAGGGCCCGACGCGCATCATCACCAGCCTTGGCATGCTCGAGCCCGACGCGGAAACACGCGAGCTCGTGCTCACCGGTATTCACGAGGGCGTGCTCGTGGACGACGTCGTCCGGGCAACCGGCTGGCCGCTACGCGTCAGTGCCGCCATTGCGACGATGCCGCTGCCGAGCGACGGCGAATTGTCCGTCCTGCGAGACCTCCAGGCGCGCACTGCCGCCGCGCACGCTGGATAGTTCCGAAGGCCATTAGCAGGTTGCGGAAAACCAATTGACCGCAGATTTACGCAGATGAAACGCAGATGAAACAACACAAACGCGCGAAATCGAAACCGTAAGCTGCCGATTGAGGCATTCTACTCGCAGAAAATGACGTCAGGAGCTTCTCATCTGCGTTTATCTGCGTTTATCTGCGTGAATCTGCGGCGAAAGCGCCTTTTCGGCACCCTCTTAGGGGCCATGCGCAGGGATGCTTGCGCGAAAATCCGGGCGGACGCATATTTAGGTCAATCTAAACTTCATTGTTTGCTTGGCTAACTTATGATCCACCGCTCCAGACTGCTCGCGCTTGCGCTCGTCGCCCTCACCGCCTGCGATCAACTCACGACGCAGGCAGCGCCGGACGGCGAAGTGTTCGACGCCCCCGTCGCCGGGCTGACGAACGCCGAGGCCGCGGCGTTTGCTCGCGGGGATGGAGAGTTCGCGCGCCGATTCTCCCCGGCTACCGGCCTGGGTCCGATCTTCAACAACGTCTCCTGCGCGTCCTGCCACTCCGGCGACGGGCGTGGCGTACTCGACAATTCGCTCCAACGCATCGGCTCCTCATCCGACGGGTTTCTCGCGTCGCTCGGTGGCCCGCAGATTCAGGACAAGGCAATCCCCGGGGCGGAAGCCGAGCGCGTGCCGTCCGGAGTCGCGGTGTCTACGCGTCTGCCGCCCCCCGTGTTTGGCGTCGGGCTCATTGAAGCCATTCCCGAGGCCACCATCGTGGCACGCGCCGACCCCACTGACGCCGATCGTGACGGGATTTCCGGTCGGGCCAACTATGTGACGAGCGCGGCATTCGTCCCGGGTCTCGAGCCGGGTGGAGGAACCGGCCCAAGGCTCGGGAGATTCGGCCGCAAGGCACAGACGTCAAGCCTGCTTCAGCAGGTGGTTGAGGCGTATCTCCAGGACATGGGAATCACCTCAGTCTTTCTTCCACTCGAGAATCGTAATCCCGCTTCGAGCGTTCCGGTCGAAGCCATCGACAGGGCTCCGGACCCGGAGATTTCGGTCGCGGTCGTTCAGGCGGTGACACACTACATCCGTGCGCTCGCTCCCCCGGCGCCGGGAGCGGAATCGCCTGAACGCGTGGAAGGTCGCGCGCTCTTCACCAGCGGTGGTTGCGCATCGTGTCATACGCCGGTGATGCGCACCGGAACCAGCGTCCTGCCCGCGCTGTCGAACAAGGACGTCGAACTTTTCTCGGACCTGCTGCTGCACGACATGGGTGACGCGCTCGCCGACAATCGTCCTGACGGCCAGGCCACCGGTCGCGAATGGCGCACCGCGCCATTGTGGGGCACACGGCTCGTGCGCCAGTTCCTCAACGGGAAGGTGCTCCTGATGCACGACGGCCGCGCAAAGTCCGTTGAAGAGGCGATTCTCCTGCACGGTGGCGAAGCGCAGGGAGCTCGTGATCGCTTCGCGGCCCTTTCGCCGGCGATGAAACGCGCGCTGCTCGCCTTCGTGGAGTCACGATGAACGCGATCACGCCGTGCACCTCGCGACGCGATTTCCTCATCGCGTGTGCGGCCCTTGCGGCAGGCGGCTGCGCCTCGGTCGCCGTTCGCCCCGTGCCACGTACCGGAGATGTCGTCCGTCTTTCGCTGGCCGAATATCCCGAGCTCTCGAAGCCCGGCGGGTACACGAAAATCCTTCCTGAGGGCGCCGAGCACCCTGTGTATGTCCTCGCGCTTGGCGAGAATCGGTTCGCCGCGCTCTCGCCTGTCTGCACACACCGCGGCTGTACTGTGGAGATCGAAGGCACGCGCCTCGTGTGCCCGTGTCACGGATCCACATACGATCGTGAAGGCACTGTCCTTCGCGGCCCCGCGGAGCGCGCGCTCAGTCGTCACGAATTGACCGTCACCGGGTCGGACCTCTTCATCAAGGTGGCGCGGCCATGAAATTCGTAATCGCACTTGTCCTGCTGTCCACGGCGATCGGCGCGCAGGATACGACGAAGACGCCTGCCGACACCGCGCGGCCTTTCGTCAAGGGAGGCATCTACGACAAGCCGTACCAGTCGCAACTCCTTGGCCGCACCGCGATCGGTGGATATGCGGAGGCGCATGCCCGTTGGCAGGAGATTGAGGGGCTGAAGGACGATGCCGGCTTCGAGGCAAAGCGCTTCAACCTCTTTACGAGCACGAAGGTCTCCGACTGGGTACGGCTTGGCGCGGAGATCGAGTTCGAGGAAGGTGGCCGTGAGATCAAGCTCGAATTTGCGGCGATCGACATCATCCTTCATCCCACGCTCACGCTGCGTGGCGGCATGGTGCTGTCACCTCTTGGCAAGTTCAATCTCTCGCACGACAGCCCGCTCAACGAGTTCACGGACCGGCCCCTCGTCGCCACGGACCTGCTCGGCGTCGCCCTCTCGGAGCCGGGTTTCGGAT
>JBKJKH010000547.1:0-3898 GCA_046597595.1 Gemmatimonadaceae bacterium | reverse complement strand
TGGTGATACTCACCGCTCTCGCATCGGGAAGCGCCTCCTCGACGGCGTGTGCGTCCGCCACGGTGAGGCGTGGGCGCCGCCTCATGCGCAGCCATTCTTCGTCGTCGAGGAGCCCTATCTGGAGGGGCGTGCGCCGGACCTGGAACGACGACTTTCCGACCACGGCGTCTGCGAGATTCTCGCTGACGTACGCGTTCATGCCCTGGATGATTGCGACGACGGCGACCAGGAAGGCGACGGACACCATGATGCCCAGCAGCGTGAAGAACGACCGCAGCTTATTGCCGCGGATCTGGAGAAACGCGCTGAGGACAACGTCGGCGAAGTGCACGCGGATAGCTTGTGAAGAATTTCACAAGGATGCAAGCACATCCTGCGCGGTGGCGACGACCGCGCGCGACGGATCGCGTTGCGGAGCGGCGCCGCGCCCTTCATGTTGTACGCGTACGGCCTTATTGCGGGAGGGCCATGGCATCCGTTTCGTACGAGATCGATCGAGAGCACCAGCTTGTACGCATCCGCATGCAGGGCGTACTGTGCGCCCAGGATTTACTCGCGGTCACCAGCGCCATGCGGAGCGACCCCGAGTTGAACCCGGAATGGGGGGTTCTGGTCGACGCGCGTGAGGTGACGAAGGCGCCCCGCTACAGCGAAATGCCGCAGTTCGTAAACATTGTCCGGAGGTCCCCGATGCACGCGGATTCGCGGCGTGTCTTTCTCGTGAACTCCCCGGTGTTGTACGGCGTGGCCCGGATGGCCAGCACACTCACTGGCGAATTCGGTCGCCACTATCGGGTGTGCCATGAGGAGGCGGACGCGCTCCGGTGGATTGCGGGCGACCCTGAGGCGGAGTAAGCCTACTCGTAGCGAAGCGCCGCGACCGGATCGAGACGCGAAGCCCGGACCGCAGGCAGGAGTCCGAACACCACCCCCGTCACCGCGCTCGCCAGCAGCGAGACGACCACCGACGAAATTGGAGTCGAAGCGGGGATCGCCGGCCACGCGGTGCGAACGCCCACTGCCACCAAAATGCCCAGGATCAGGCCGATGCCCGCGCCGATGCCCGTAAGCGTCACGGCCTCGACGAGAAACTGCCAGAGAATCACGCCGCGCGTCGCGCCCAGCGCCTTCCGCACGCCGATCTCGCGAGTGCGTTCCGTCACCGAGATCATCATGATCGCAATGACGCCGACTCCGCCAACGAGCAGCCCGACGGATGACAGCGCCATGCCGACCACAAAGAAGGTGCCGAAGAGCTTGTCGTAGATCTCCATCAACCGGTCCTGCGTCACGATCTCGAAGTTGTTCTTCTGCGACGGCTTGAGGCCCCGCATCGCGCGAAAGGTCGCCGTCACGTCGTCAGTCGCTTCCTCCACCGTGATCCCGGTGCGCGGCTTCACGATCAGGTTGTTGCCCCGCATCCACATGTTGAGATGCCGGCGACCGGTCTCCCACGGGAGGATCGCCTTCGGCGAGTCTCCACCACCCGCCGAGGTGGGCGTCCCCATCGGGCTCGATGTGTAGTGATACACCCCGATGACGCGAAATCTGACGTTGGCTATTTCAATTTCCTTGTCGAGCGGGTCGGAATCGCCGAAGAGCGTGCTGGCCAGCTTCTCATTGACGATGACGACGCGCGCCGCGTTGTCATGCTCGGTGCTGGTGAAGTTGCGCCCGGGATGGATGTCGCCGCCATCCACTTCGGTCCAGTTCGCCGTATACGCCTCGATGCCGGCGTTCATCTGGCGATCCTTGTACCGAAATTTCTCGCCGCCCGCGACGTGTGCCGTGACCGCGAGAATGGTCGGCAGGCGCTCGATGGCGATGACTTCGTTCATCGTGATCTTCGGGTTCCTGCGCTCGGGACAGGTATCGTCCGTTCCGTCGCAGGCATTGAACCCGCCGATCGGGCGCCGGTACACGAAGAACGATGTCGGCCCCGCGGCTTCCACGTCGCGCGCAAAGCTCTCGTTGATGCCGCGCACCACCGAAGACAGCGCGACGACGACGAACACGCCGACCGCGACGCCCATGATCGTGAGGCCTGCCCGCACCTTGTTCGCACGAATGGCGTCCAGCGCGATACCGACGCCTTCCAGCGCCTGCAGCACCTTCATCCCCCACGACATCGCCATGGCTACTCCTGCCTTAGCGCTTCGATCGGGTCCAGCCCGGCAGCGCGGCGCGCCGGATACACACCCGAGACGATGCCGACCACGGTGCCGAGCACGGTCGCCATCACGATGGACCATGGCGCGACGGCCGCGGGCAGCGGCGTATTCATCTCGATGATCTTCGCCGCGGAGAGGCCGAGCAGAATGCCGATGATCGCGCCCAGCGTGCTGAGAGTGGCGGCCTCCACCAGGAACTGGCGGAGAATATCCTTACGGCGCGCGCCCAGTGACTTCCGAATGCCAATCTCGCGCGTGCGCTCCGCCACCGCGACAAGCATGATGTTCATGATCACCATCCCGCCGACGACCAGCCCGATGGCCGGGAGCGCGGTCCCGGCGATAGTCATGACGTTCTTGACCTTCTCGAAGGCCACGAGCGCGGAGGCCGACGTTTCCATCACGAAGTTGTCCGGTGTTGAAGGGCGCAGATGCCGGCGCGCGCGCAGTGCCTCGCGCACGACCTCCATCGCGTCATTCATCAGCAGGTCGTTCGGTGCCTGCACCATCAGTCCGTCCACATCGCCGCGCGGGTTCGTGAGCCGCGACAGCGGCGAGTGGAAGGGTGCAAACGCAACCTTGTCCATCGAGATCCCGAAGAGCGAGCCCTGATGTTCGATCACCCCGACCACGGTGTACGGAATTCCGCCAAGCCGCAGCTGGCGTCCGATGGGATCGAGCTGCTGGAAAAAATGCTTCGCGACCTCCTCGCCGATGACCATCACCGGCGTGCCGAGCTCCAGCTCCTGCGGGCTGAACGTGCGTCCTCGCTCGAGATCGAGCTTCTTGATGGTGAAGTAGTCGCCATCGACCGCATGGGCATCGACCTGCCGGGAGCGCGCATACTGCGAGGACGCCCATTCAGTGTTCTGGCTCTCCACCGCCCAACGCGTTCCCGAGGGCAGCACACCGGCGAGCAACCGTACGTCACTGTAGTAGACGCGCGGGCGGCGCTGCCATTCGCGCCACTCATCCTCGGTCGTGTTGTCGCCGAACCATGGAAACCGGCGCACCGTGAAGGTATTCGCGCCCAGTATCCGCCCCATGAAGTCTTCCTCGACGTACTTGCCCATCCCTTCGACAATCGACACCACCGCGATCAGGAACATGACGCCGATCGTGACGCCCAGCAGGGTGAAGAAGCTCTTGAGCTTCTGCACGCGGATGGTGGCGAGCGCGAGCCTGATCGCTTCGTAGAAAGGCATCTATTCGTACCGGAGGGCGGCCACGGGATCCAGCTTCGCCGCGCGTGCGGCCGGCAACATGCCGAAGAGCACACCGGTGACGACGCTCGCCACGACCGCGACGACCACGGCCCATGGAGGAATCGACGCCTCAATCGGCGTCCCGAGGCGAATGAGCGTCGACACGACCCAGCCAACGAACAGTCCCGCCATCGCGCCGACGCCCGTCAGCGTGATGGCTTCCATCAGGAACTGGAAGAGAATGGTGCGGCGCGTGGCGCCCAACGCCTTCCGCACGCCGATCTCCCGCGTGCGCTCCGTGACGGAAATCATCATGATCGCCACCACGCCGACGCCACCAACGAGCAGGCCGACGGCTGAAAGCGCGATCATGACCAGGAAGAACATGCCGAAAATCTTGTTGTATGTCTCGAACAGCTTGTCCTGCGTGATGATGGCAAAGCTCGATTCCTGCGCGGGGCGCAATCCGCGAAGAGCGCGCAGAGATACCGTAACTTCGTCCACGGCTTCATCGCGCGTCAC
>JBKJKH010000491.1:0-6138 GCA_046597595.1 Gemmatimonadaceae bacterium | reverse complement strand
AGCTCCTGCTGGCATGGGGCGCGGGCGATCACGCGGCGCTCGACGCATTGCTTCCGCTCGTGTACGACGAGCTCCGGCGCCAGGCCGCGCGTGCACTGCGCAACGAGACACCCGGGCACACGCTCGAAGCCACGGCGCTCGTCCATGAGGTCTACCTTCGCCTGGTGGACCAGGATCGCGCGCAATGGCAGAATCGCGCGCAGTTCTTCGGCATGGCGTCGCAACTCATCCGGCGCATTCTCATCGATCACGCGCGCGCACGCGTGGCGAGCAAGCGTGGAGGCGGAGCGATTCGCATCACCCTGGCCGACGCTGACCTGCCGGCCGCCGAGTCGAATGTGGACATGCTGGACCTCAATGAAGCGCTCGAGCGACTCGCGGCACTCGATCCTGACCAGGCGCGACTGGTCGAGTTGCGGTACTTCGGCGGTCTCAGCATAGAAGAAACGGCCGTGGTGCTCGAGGTGTCCCCTGCAACGGTGAAGCGGGAGTGGGCCGTCGCACGCGCGTGGCTGCGCCGCGAACTCGAGGCCGCATGAGCGCGGCGCGCGAGTCAGGCGAGGCGTCGATGACACCGACCCGGTGGCGTGAAGTAAAGGCGGTCATGCAGGAGGCCCTGGATCGCGCGCCGGGCGATCGCTCCGCATACCTCGACATTGCCTGCGCTGATGACGCGCCGCTGCGCGAAGAGGTCGAGTCCCTGCTCGCGGCCGCCGAAGGTAACGACGGCTTTCTCGAGCAGCCCGCGATCTTCAGCACGGGCGGCGGTGTCGTGGACTCCCCCGCAAAGGAAGGGGATTTGCTGGCGCGGTTGACCAGCGCGCTCGGCGAGCAATTCACGATTGAGCGCGAGTTGGGCGGCGGCGGCATGTCACGGGTGTTCCTCGCCGAGGAGCGCGCGCTTTCCCGCAAGGTCGTGGTGAAGGTGCTGAGTCCCGAGCTTGCGCATGGATTGTCGGTCGAGCGCTTTGCTCGTGAGGTGCGCCTGGCCGCGCGGCTGCAGCAGGCCAACATCGTGCCCGTGATCAGCACGGGAGTCGTGGATGAGCTTCCGTACTACACAATGCCGTTCGTGCGAGGGCAGTCGCTTCGCGCGCGCCTTGCCTCGGGCTCACCGCGCCCGGCGGAATCTCTCGGCGTGCTCAAGGACATCGCCAAGGCGCTCGCGCATGCGCACCACGAGGGGGTCGTGCATCGCGATATCAAGCCGGAGAACATCCTGCTGTCCGGAGGCACCGCCGTTGTCACGGACTTCGGCGTGGCCAAGGCGATCAGCGCGTCGCGCGCGCATGGTGAAACGACCGCGCTGCCTGGCAGCGGGACCGACACACTTACCAGCGCGGGCGTGTCCCTCGGCACGCCTGGCTACATGGCGCCCGAGCAAATCGGGGGTGACTCGAACGTGGACGCGCGCGCCGATGTGTACGCGTTCGGCGTTCTCGCCTATGAGCTACTTGCCGGAGTGCATCCATTCGCCGAGCGACGCACGGTCGCGGAACTTCTTCGCGCGCATCTTTCTGAATCGGCGCGACCGCTCGGTGAGCGTCGGCCGGAGTTACCTGCCAGGCTTTCGACACTGGTGATGCGCTGTTTGTCGAAGAGTGCCGGCGACCGCCCGAGTGGCGGCGCGGACCTGCTGGCGACACTGGACACCATCGAGCTTACCGGACCTGGCCTCACTCTGGTTCGACAGGAAGGCGTCGGCCTGGCTTCTGGTGCCCTGGACAGCCTCGCGTGGGACGCGGACCTGCCGTCCGTCGCGGTGCTGCCGCTGCGAAATCTCGGCGCAGATCCGGACGCAGATTATTTCTCCGATGGCATCGCGGCCGAAGTGCTCATTGCGCTGACGCACATGCGCGGACTGCGCGTTGCCGCGCAGACGTCGTCCTTCGCCTTCAAGGGCCAGGGCGTCGACTTGCGTACCATCGCCGAGCGCCTCGGGGTACAAACAGTGCTCGAAGGGAGCGTGCGTCGCTCAGGAAGCCGGGTCCGCATTGCGGTGCAGCTCATCAACGCTGCGGATGGCCTGGGGCTCTGGAGTGAGCGCTACGACTACGAAGTCGCGGATATCTTCGGGATGCAGGACGAGATCGCGTTCTCCATCGCACGGGCGCTCGAACAGACGCTGTCGCCTGGCGACGCCGGGGGGCAGGTGGTCGAAGGCCCCCGGCGTGCCGGCCGTGGCGTTGTGAACCCGGAAGCGTTCGAGCTCTTTCTGCGTGGGCGGCATCTCGTGGAGCAGCGCGCCGAGGGGATGCACGAGGGCCTGCGGTGCTTTGAGCAGGCGCTGCATCTGGATCCCGCATTCTCCGCGGTGCACGCGGGGATGGGGCTCGCGTTCACGACGCTGGGTATCTACCACGCGCTCCGTCCGCTCGATGCATTCCCGCGCGCGCGCGAGGCAGCAGACCGTGCGCTGGCGCTGGACCCTGCCGACGCGCTCGCGCTCGTCGTGCGTGCGCATACGATGATCTGGCACGAGTGGAACTTCGCCGACGCAGAAATGCTGGCGCGACGCGCGCTCGCGCTCGCGCCTGGACTGTACCTCGCGCACGACTGCCTGGGCTGGAGCCTCGCTGCGCAGGGACATTTCGAGAAGGCCATCGCGGCGATGGAGCGCGCGCGTACGCTCGATCCCTTGTCCGGTTACGCGACCTACGACCTTGCGTGGGTACTCATCCTCGCGGGCAGGTGGGAGCAGGCTATTCGCGAACTCCGGCCAGCGGTTACCCGGCATCCGGAGGACAGCGAACTGCGGCGGGTATATGGGTTCTGCCTTTTTTACGCTGGCCGGCTGCACGAGGCACGCGCGGAATTTGAACGGGTGCTCGAGTTGAACGCCGGCGATCGCTGGGGGACGACCAACCTCGTGCAAGTACTGGCGGCGCTGGGCGAAACCGACGAGGCGCGGCGCCTCGTTCGCCAGATCGAGGCGCGCGCACTGCACGAGCCCATTCCGCTACTGGGCATCGCGATCGTGCACCACTGGCTCGGTGACGACGAAACTGCGTTGATGTGGCTCGAGCGCTCAGTGGCCGCGCGCGACTACTGGCTCGTGATGATCCCGTTCGATCCGTCGCTGAAGCGACTGCGAGGCGATCCGCGATTCGAGCGCATCATTGAAAAAGTGCGGCCGAGGTAACTTCCCTCGGCCGCACTTGAAGCGTTACACGCGAATGCCGGTCGCGAGCTATGGCTTGGCCCCGAGCCGGCGAAGAACCTCGGCGGCGCTTTGATTCTTCGGATCGAGATCCACCGTTCGTTTGTAGTTCGCGATTGCGTTTGACGTGTCGCGAACTCCGAGGTACCCCTCGCCCAAGCCTTCGTAGGCGTTCGCCGATCGAGGAAACTCTTCCAGATTCAGCCGGAAGATGATCAGCGCTTCACTCGGCCGCCCATGATCCAGGAGCCAGTACCCGACCGCGTTGAGCTGTTGTTCGCCGAACAAGTATGCCTTTGCGGAGTCGCGTTTCAGGGCGCGGTAGCGCGACACAATCCTTGGAGCGCTATCCGTCGCTGCCAATCGCTGAAGGGCTTCGGCCACGGGGAGCACCGCGTCAACGATTTCGTAGTGAAGCGCTACGTAATAAGTTCCCAGATCAGCTGCATGATCTCTGCCCTTCGACACGTCGAACAGTCTGCCAACGCTTCCGGCAGGCAGGTCCATCACCCACCTCGACTGGCTTGCCCGGTGAATGGTGCCCTGCGATGTGCCGGTGCCGTGCAGGAGGGTCGGGCCGTGACACTTCCCGTATGGCTGCGGGCCCATCTGCAAAGCGTGAAAGCGTCCATCGATGTGGAAGAGCACGTTCATCTGCACCGCCTTCACGGTTTCCCCAACCCGGATGCCCAACGGGCTCAGGACCGTGTCCCCCGCCATCTTCCATTGTGCATGAAGTCCCAACTCCCCGTCGGCCCCGCCGACATTGCCATCGGTAATGATTCCGCGCGGAGTTCCTCCGCCGCCGGGAACTGGGCGAGTCAGGTTCACAATCAGCTTCCTCGACGGGCCGAAAATCGACATCTCCGCGCCCCGCCCCACCCTCATCCGCACGCCGCTGTCCGACGGATTGTAGGGTCCGCGGCCATCGCTCGACACGCCGCCCGGGCGATCTGTGACGACAGTCGGTCCGACCATATTGGACTGGTTGTTAAACTTGCAGAGCTGCTGAACGGCAGGCAGCCAACTCGCATTGCCTTGGGGAAAATCAGTGCGCTCACGGGCGATCAGGGCGCAAATGCCGATGGCCATGGCCGGAATTCTCACGCTCAACACGAGGGGCTTCCTGAGAGCAGGGTTAGTCGGTTTTAGCGCCTGCGAGGCGATCCGCGATTCGAGCGCATCATTGAAAAAGTGCGGCCGAGGTAACTGCCCTCGGCCGCACTTGAAGCGTTAATACGGTCGCGCCTCAGGGGATGATGATATTGAACGAGTTCCCCACGCGAGTGACAGCGCCGCCTGGCAGGTTGACCGATACGATAAACTGATAGCCGGTTCCCGGCTGCGAGAACGACACTCCCGCAAAGGTGACCGCTCCGCGCTCCACAACCGCCTCTGCCATGAGGATTGGCTCCGAGAAATTTGCGTGATTGAGATACAGGACGCCGGTCCCGTTGAATCCCATCACCGCGACGTCGTTCTTGTCCACGACAGATGCACGAACAGTGACCGGGTCGCCTGACACGGCATTCCGGCCTTCGGCGGGCTGCTCATCAAAGCGTATTCCAACCGGCGGATTCGCTGTCGCGCTGAAGAGGAATCCCGCAGGCGCGAATCGCACACCAGCTGGCGCATCGCCGCCGGCCGCAACACTCGCTCGCACCGTGTTGAGCCCAGGCGTGCTGCCGAGCGTCCAGCACACGCGTGCGCTGCCCCAGAGATCCGTCACGCGCGATGCAAGCGTTCCAAAGGTTCCGCAGGCACCTGCCAGGTCGGGCGCGATGATGCCGCCGCCCAGTTCAACAGCGAACGATACCGGCACTCCGGTGAACAGCGTTCCGAGGTGAGTCGAGACGGTGATCGTCGGGCGGCAAGACACCGGCACCGGTGTGCCGATCGGCGCTTCGACTGAAGCTGCGCAGCCGCTTTCCAGGCTGCTGCCTGCCGCGCGAATGAATTCGCTTGGGAGGCCGCCGACGCCGCCACCAACACTGAGCAGCACGTCGACGGGCCCGAACGGGCTGAACTCACTCGCAAGCCCGCCGACGCCACCACCGACCAGGCTCGCGGCGTACAGGTCCTTCGGAATGAACAGGCTCGCGACCGTGCGCGCGAAGCCGGCGAGTCCACTGCTCGCGGTCGCAGTCGGACACGTGAGAAAGTCGACGCTTGCCGGCGGGGTGATCTCGAAACCGGCCCGTGCCTGATGCCCCAGACGGAGTCGTTCGCGCACGGCGGTGGGAATACCGGTTGCCGGGCATACCCCGACCGTGACCGGCTGCGTGAGCGGGGCATCGGTGTCCGAGCGCTTGCTGAAATTGACGTATCCCGGGTACTGGTCGAGCTTCGTGATCAGCGGACCGGTGCCTGCCGTGGGGAAGAGCGCGGGATTGATCGTGGTGATCGTGACGAGTGTCGGCTCGCTGACCGGATTCGCCGGCAGTTGCACGCCTGCCAGCTGATCGCTGCTCTTCAGGACCTGCGGCAGGTCGCTCGGATAGATGATTGCGGAACTGAGCGGGTCCGTCACGCCGAAGTCGAGCCCCGCATAGCAGAACACCAATCGCATGATTTCGGCGAACTGGGCTGCCGAGCCCGGAAACCCGCCCTGCTTGTATTTCTTGAGAAGAAAATCGACGAGGCTGTACGCCTGTGCTCTCGCGTCGGCGTAATTGCCCTTCTTCACCTGCCGGTCGAGATTATCGAGCTTACCGAGGGCGGAGCGCGCGTTCGGGCTACCGGCGCCGAAGGCCGTGTTGATCAGGCTCGTGAGGGTCGCCTTGCTGGTGCACGTCCCGGGGACGAGTGACGAGTTCGCCGTGACGGCGACCACGGGGCCTGACGGGAGCGCTTGCTGCGAGGTGTTGTCGCACGCGGCCGTGAGCAGGACGCCCAGGACGAAACCAGCCTTGATCACTCGACGCATAATTTTCGCACTCCTTACGTGCGGAACCGCTGGACGTGTACGGATATCACCA
>JBKJKH010000184.1:0-5945 GCA_046597595.1 Gemmatimonadaceae bacterium | reverse complement strand
GGCGTGGCGGGCGTCCGGACCGAGGACATAGAAGCGCCATGGCTGCGTCAGCTTGTGGTTCGGTGCCATCACGGCGGCGTCGAGCACCTGCTCGATCTCCTCACGCGTGACGGCGCGGGTGCTGAACCGCTTGATCGAGCGGCGGGCGCGGATTGTTGCGATTGTATTCATCACACAAGCTAGTGGATGGAAGGTGCCCCGTGACCGCCCGCCCGGCGCGGGCCGGCGTCCTGAGGTGTAGATTCGCCGGCATGCGCGATCCCGTCCTCGAGCTGAACGCCTCGCTAGCCGATCGCTACATCGTCGAGCGCGAGATCGGTCAGGGCGGAATGGCCACGGTCTACCTCGCCCGCGACGTGCGCCACGAGCGCAAAGTCGCCATCAAGGTCCTCCGCCCCGAACTCGCCGCTGTCATCGGCGCCGAGCGATTCGTGCGCGAGATCCAGACCATTGCGGCACTGCAGCATCCGCACATCCTCGGCCTCATCGACAGCGGTGAGACGCAGGGCACCGCGTACTACGTGATGCCGTTCATCGAGGGTGAGAGCCTGCGCGACTGGCTGGACCGCGACAAGCAGTTGCCGATCGAACTGGCGGTGCGCGTCGCAACCGAGGTGGCCAGCGCACTCGACTACGCGCACCGTCATGGCGTCATCCATCGCGACATCAAGCCGGAGAACATCCTCCTGAATGACGGCAGCGCGATGGTGGCGGACTTCGGCATCGCGCTCGCCGTCAGCTCCGCAGGCAGCCGGATGACTGAAACGGGGATGTCGCTCGGGACGCCGCATTACATGAGTCCCGAGCAGGCGATGGGCGAGCGCGAGATTGGTGCGCGATCGGACATCTATGCACTGGGCTGCGTGCTCTATGAGATGCTGATGGGTGAGCCGCCCTTCACTGGCCCCACCGCACAGTCGATCATCGCGCGCGTGATCACCGAAACGCCGCGCCCGATCGCGCTGCAGCGAAAGTCGGTTCCAGCGCACGTCGAGGCGGCAGCACTGAAGGCGCTCGAGAAGCTCCCGGCCGATCGATACGGATCCGCGCGTGAGTTCTCGGACGCCGTCAACGGAAAGACCGTGATGAGCCCTGCGTCATCCGCGTCGGCTTCAGCCTCCGGTGCACGAGGCGCGACGGCGAGGGTCGTGGCCGCCGCTGGTATTGGCCTGGTGATCGGTGCGCTGTTGTTCGCGGGGATCGCCAAGGTGCGCCGTCAACCGCCGCCGCCGCAGTGGACCGGCGAGCTTCTGGGTGGTGCCGACGTTTCGGCTGGTGCCCGAGTCTCGCCTGACGGCCAGACCATTGCCTTCGAGGCCATGGTTGATGGCCAGACGCAGATTGCCGTGCTCAAGCCGGCGTCGGGCGACTGGGCCATTCTCACGCACGGAACGGCACAGGGCATTGCGGGTGAGACCGCGTGGTCACGCGACGGGGCCCGGATCTACTACAGCCGGGTCTCAGGCGTCCCACGCGGAGTGTGGAGCATTTCCGCGCTGGGCGGCGACGAACGTCTCGTGCTCGAGGACGCGGCGACCCCCAACCCGCTCCCGGATGGCAGCATCCTGGTCACGCGCCTCAACAGGGAACACCGCTCGCAACTCTTTCGGTACCGGCCGGAGACGAGCCAATTGGACACCCTCGACGCGACCACGGATTACATCTACGGCGGTACAAAATTCCGCGCGTTTCCCGACGGCAAACGGGTCGTCTTCCTGGGTCGCACGACGCGAGACACCACGACGGGGGTGTATGTCCTCGATCTCGCATCGGGAGCGTCGCGAAGGCTGGCCGCGGACATCAACATTGCCATGCTGCGCGGTTTTGCCTTCTCGCCCGATGCGCGCTGGGTCGTGCTCCACAGGCCTGCGGGTGACGCCGAGGAGTTCTTCGCGATTTCGGTTAATGGCTCTCGCCAGGAGCGGCACCTCTATACCGCCAGCGCGACGTCCCAGTGGGCGCCTGACGTCGGACCGGACGGAAGTCTCTATGTCGATCAGAGCGTCCGGACGAAGGAAATCCACCGCTTGCGGGCCGGCCACCTGGACACGCGCTCGTTCTCCGCGATCACGGGGTTCCAGGTCCTTCCGCTCGCGGACGGTCGACTCCTGGCCATGGTCAGAGCGGCCGGGAAGACGCGGATCGTGGTGCTGGCTGATGGACGGGAGCCAACACGGTTCGTGATGACGGATGACCCCACCAGCAGCCCGATGGCAACGCTTGGGCGCGAGTTGGTTCTGCTCAACATCACCGGGGCGGATGGCCGCGCGAACCTCGCGGCGATCGCCGCCAAGACCGGGCGCATCGTGAAGCGATTTGGCGGCGTCAAAATCAAGCACGTGGCCGGATCTCCCGACGGGAAGACGATTTTTTTCACGAACGAATCGCAGGTGTGGAGAATGTCGGTCGACGGCGGGAAGCCGGAGCGCGTGACCGCCGGCAACCAGGTCGCGATCGATCCCGCCGGCCGCTATCTCGTCGTCAGTCGCATCACAGACGCCGGGGCGCAGCTCGTGCGCGTTCCCCTCGACGGCGGAGCGGAAGTGCCGATCGCGCTGCACGGTCTGCACCATGCGCCTGGTGGGCTGATGCCGAATGCCATCGGTCGCGACGGCCGCATCGCACTCGAGGTGGTCTCGCCGCAAAGCTGGTTCTGGCCGGCGGCGATTCTCGATCCCGCTGCCGGAACGATTGCACTCACCGCATCCGGCAAAGGATATGACATGTGGACTGGCTGGGCATTCGACGGCAGCCTGGTCAGTACAGCTTCGCCCTTGCAGTCACGCATGTGGCGCGTGAAACCGAAGGGTGCCGCGAAGTGGTGGGAGTGAAAGCGTAGTCCACGTGTCAACGAAAGTGGTGCCGCACGCCTAATTCCACCGCGATCGTCTCCGCAACACGGTCCACTCCATCGAGCACCTTGTTCACCAGCGATTTCAAGCCGGCCCCGAAGCTGACGTGCCGCTCGACATGAACTTGGCGGGACTGGCGAGGCGGTTTTGGCGGCTCGGGCGTGTCGGTGCCGATGGCCGTAGGCGGATACCGATTCGGCGGCACCAGCGCGCCGCGCGGCTCTGGTTGTGGAAGTTCGTCCCAGCTCATCAGGCCCTCCTTTTACAAAGAGTTGTCGCTACGCCGCCGTGCTCACCCAGGGTTTGATGCGACGAAGCACCGGCGCAAGCACCTTGGCCGCGACCTCCGTATCGTAGGCCACCTGCGCGCGCAGCCAGTAGCCGTTGGAGAGGCCGAAGAACCGGCACAGGCGCAAGTCGGAATCCGCCGTGATCGCGCGTTTCCCGGCGACAATCTCCCCGATGCGCTGGGCGGGTACGCCAATTTCCTTTGCGAGACGGTACTGCGAGAGCTGCATCGGCACAAGAAACTCCTCGAGCAACAACTCGCCAGGCGTCACTGGTTTGAGCGCGGCCATGATCCTGTTCTGGCTAGTGGTAATCGACGATTTCGACGTCGGCTGGACCAGCTGCGGTCCATCGGAAGCAGAGACGAAATTGATCGTTGATCCGAATGCTGTGTTGTCCCGCCCGGTCGCCCTTGAGCCGCTGCAAGCGGTTGCCAGGCGGCACGCGCAGGTCGTCGAGTCGGCCGGCAATTTCGAGCTGCCGAAGTTTGCGACGCGCGACGACCTCTACACTCGCGAACTGCCGAACATGGCGGCCGCCCGCCAGCGCCTCAGTGTCAGAATCGCGGAACGAAACGATCATTTGAATAGTAACGCGGCGCGTGATTATGTCAAGCGTGAGTAGGCGTCGGCAGGCCGACCTTTACCTACGCGGCATCACGTCCGCCACCCACACATTGCTCTGCCGGTCCTCGATAGTGTAGTACAACACATCGCCATCGGTGGCGAAGACATTGCGACTGGAAGGACGTGTGAGATCGTCGAGCCGGGCGAGAAGGCGCGGCGTGCCACCCGTCGCCGGGATCGTCCAGAACGATGCGCGCCCCTCGCGATCGTGCGACTTGAACATTATGGAACGCCCGTCGCGGTGCCACTGCAAGTGCTCGGGGACCGGCGCCGTTGAAGATGCCGCGTACAGGATGCGTTCCGCGCCGCGATCAGCGGGCACAATGGAAATTGTGGTCAGCCCTTGCAACACCTGGGCTTGCTCGCGACGACTGCCAGCGCCTTGATCGGTTCTATCACGGCCGAGGAAAACCAGCATCCGCCCATCCGGAGACCACTGCGGCTTGGCTCCGTACCCGCGCGGTATCGGGCGCGACCATCCGCCAGAACCCTCGCGTCGCGTGACAAAGATTTGAAACGGAACCAACTGGTCGAAAAACGCGAGTGACGAGCCGTCCGGCGACCACGCGGGCCAGCTCTCCTGCGCCGGTGAGTTCGTGACGCGTTCCACATCTCCACCCTCGAGCGGCTTGATCTCGAGGTCGCGCTGCCCGCCGCGGAACGAATGGTACGCGAGGAGCTTCCCGTCAAAGGAAAGATCCGGCGCAAAGACGTCGAACTCTTCCCGTGTCAATTGCTCGGGCTGGCCTCCTCCCACAGGAACGCGGTAGATATTCGCGTGGCCGTCAAAATCCGAGTCGTAGAGAATCCAACGGCCGTCGCGAGAGACACGCACGGATTCAATCGTCTGGTTGCCACTCGTCACTGGCACTGCCGACTCGGCGCGCGCTGGCGAGCCCGTGGTCAACGCGAGCGACCAGATGTTGGCGCGCGACGAGTAGACCGCGTACGCGAGCCGGTCGCCCTCCACCGACATGGAGAGGGAGTATGCGTTCAGCCCCGTCGTCAGGCGCCGCGGCGAACCGCGTGCAGCGCCGTCACCGCCGAGTGGTTGCTCGTAGACGTCGCGGGGGCCGTCACGGTTCGAGATGAAGTACAACTTGTCACCGTCATGCGACCACATCGGACTCTGATTCATTGACGGCCCTGTCGACACCGGATGCATCGTGCCGCCAGCGGCAGCGACCACCACAATAGTGCTTGGCGCGATGTTTCCGAAGACGGCACCGAGCCGGGGCGCCTGGTTGTTGCCGGAGACGCACGCGATCCACCGGCTGTCGGGCGACCAATCACACGCGCTGAGTTCATGGCCGGTCGCGATGAAACGGGACGATCCTCCCGCTATCGGAATCACGAGGAGCGAGTCTCCGCGCACGACTGCCATGCTCTTTCCGTCCGGAGCCCACGCCGCCGTCTCGACGTCCGCCGTCGCCGAACGCGGCACGAGCGCCCGTGCGGCACCGCCGAGCGCCGGCGCGAGCGATACACCTCCCCGGGAGAGGAAGAGTAGTTGCAACCCGTCTGGCGACCAGCGCGGCTGGCTCTCCACGGCGGTCGAATCATCGGAGACCGTGATCGTACGGCCCCCGCCAACCGGCCGCACATAGATTCGCATCCGCACCGAATTGCCGGCCGCGTACGCCACGAGCTTGCCGTCCGGAGAAATTGCCGGGAAGATCTGCATGCCCGCGTCGGACGTCAGCTGGCGCGAACGACCGACGGTCAGTGACGGCGACGAATTATCCGCAAGGCGCGACGCCGCAAGAATGACCGCCGTGATCGCGGCCACCGCGCCGAGTCCCATCCATACGAGCGGTTTGCGACTCCGCACCGGCGCCATCCGCGCGACTGTCGGCGCGGTGCCGCCGCTCGACGTCGCCAGCGGCTCGAGCGCCGCGAGCATGTCGCCTGCACTCTGCCAGCGGTCGGCCGGCCGTTTCTCCAGGCAACGCATCACTGCGTCCACGAGCAGCGGATTGAGTCCGGGGCGCCGCTTCGACAGCGGTTCCGGCGTCTCCGTCACATGGGCAGCGAGCATTTGCTGCGGAGAACGGGCGCTGAACGGCAATTGCCCGGCGAGCATTTCGTACGCGACGACACCGACGGCGTAGATGTCGGTGCGATGATCCACCCCGGGATCCGCGCTCGCCTGCTCGGGCGACATGTACGCCGGCGTGCC
>JBKJKH010000168.1:0-3271 GCA_046597595.1 Gemmatimonadaceae bacterium | reverse complement strand
AATCCACGGGCCTCACAGCTGCTCGGCGCCTCGCTCCACCAAGGCCGGCCTCTCGCTGAACAGGGTTCGCCCGGTCTTGATCGTCTCATCCGCGCGTTTCTCGACGGTGGCATTGACGACGAGTTCGACATCGAAGTGGGCGAACAGCAGCTGCACGGGCGTTTGGCGCGCCTCGAGCGGGGCAGTGGCGGCGCGGTCCTGACGCTTGATGACGTCACTGAGCTGGCCCGCGCGCAGCGTGTGCTCGCGTGGGGCGAGATGGCGAGGCAAGTCGCGCACGAAATCAAGAATCCCCTCACGCCGATCCGCCTCGGCGTGCAGCATCTCCGTCGCGCGCGTAGCGATCCACGGGTCGATTTCGACACGGTGCTCGAAACCAATGTCGAGCGCATCCTGGCGGAGATCGACCGGCTCGACGAAATCGCGCGCGCGTTCAGCCGCTATGGCCTCGCTCCGGGGGAAGGGCCGGGCCGCGTGGCGATCGATGTCGCCGCAATCGCGCGTGATACGCTCGGACTCGAGCAGCTGGGGCAATCGTCGGTGGAGTGGACACTGGAAGGCGCTGATGAACCGGCGATGGCGATGGCTACTGACGAAGAGTTGCGCGAAGTGCTGCTCAACCTGCTGGAGAACGCGCGCCTCGCCCATGCGCGGGCAGTGCGCATGCGCGTGACCCGTGGGACAGCGGAGATTCTCCTCGAAGTGGCGGATGACGGTGACGGGATTGCAGCCGATATCCTGCCCCGCATTTTCGAACCGCATTTTTCCACGCGCACAAGCGGGAGCGGGCTCGGGTTGGCCATTACCCGGCGGCTCGTGGAGGGGTGGGGGGGTAACATTCGGGTCACGAGCCGCACCAATGCTGGAACGACGGTGACGGTTGCGCTGGCGGCAGCCACGCTCGGTGACGAATCTTCTGCAGCGCAAAACTGACAGGAATGCTTCATACGGCAATGACCGACGACGCCACGCCCCATCTTACAACGTACGAGCTGCCCCCTCACCTGAGCGGGTGGCAGCTTCCGCCGGGATGGCGGTGGGGAAGCGAGGGCGTGTGGCTTGGCGACTATCGGTTTTCGATGGAAGTCGTGGATTCGCTCGAGCGGTCCCTCTCGCTGGTCACTGCGCCGGACGCCTCGCATCATCGCTGGCTGGCGGCCGAGGCGCGCAAGCTGGCGCACCTCAACCATCCTGCTGTTCCGACCACCTACCACTACTGGTCCGCCAGTCCGGGAAGCCCGCGTGGCCCCGGATATTTGCGACGATGGATTGCGGGCGAGACGGTGGGCGCGCGCCTGAAGCGGGTTGGTCCCGAGGGGGTCTCCCACATGCTCACCGTGCTGCGAAGTATCGGCTCCGCGCTGGCGTACCTGCACGACAGCAAGACGGTGCACGGCGCGGTGAACCCGCACACGGCGTGGGTGACCCCGACCGGGCGCATCTGGATGCTCGGCTGGCAATGGGCGGTGGCTCGCGAGCACGTTCCCGCCGGCGTCAGACCTGATGCGCGGTGGACGCCGTACGCGCCGGAATGGGGCGAGGATAACTGGAATCCGACGGAAGCGAGTGATCAATGGCAGCTGGGCGCAGTGTGTTTTCGTGCACTGACCGGTGAGGAGATTCCGCGTGGCAACATCCCGCCGGTGCGCTGGTTGATGCCGGAATGTCCGGAGGCGCTTGCCCGGCTGCTCGACCGCGCGCTGTCGCCGGCGCCGGAGAATCGTTATCCCAGCGTTGCCGTGCTGCTGCGCGATCTCGATCGCGCCGCGGGGTCACGGTCGTCGGCGCAGCTGTTTATCAGCGGCGCGCTGCCGGCAATGCGCACGGACGATGATTCGCCGGAGGCGCGGATTCGCTGGGCGTTAGGCGACGATTACGAGCTCCTGGGGAAGCTCGGTGGCGGCAGTTACGGAGACGTCTGGAAGGTGCGCGATCTCGCGCTCGAGCGTGAAGTGGCGCTCAAGGTGCTGCACCCGCACATCGCGGGAGACGCGGCGGCGATGGCCACGTTCCGCCGGGAGGCGCAGCTCGCGGCTCAACTTGCGCACCCCAGTCATATCCGTGTCTATGACTTTGACCTGCGCGGGGGCGTGGTGTGGTACACGATGGAGCTTGCCGAGAATGGCTCGCTCGCCGACCTGTTGAAGCGTGATGGCCCGCGTACGCTGCCCGAGCTCGCGTTACCGGTGGCGGCGTTGCTCGACGGCCTGCATGCCGCACATTCCATCGGCATCCTCCATCGCGACCTGAAACCGGAAAACATCCTCATCGACCGCTGGCGCCATTGGCGCATTGCGGACTTCGGGCTCGCGAGGATTCACGGGGAGGATCGGACGGGCGCGTCCGGGACGCCGACCTTTGCCGCCCCGGAACAGCTCCTGAACGAGCCGCAGGGTCCAACGGCCGATATTTTCGCCATGGCGGGGATCGTCCTGTTCGCGCTCACCGGGCGCCCGCCGTTCGGTGGCGGGGAAGTGCGCGCGATCCTGGCGCGCCAGCTGGGCGGCCGGGCCGACATGGAGGGTGTGGCGGAGCCGATTGCCGCCTGGCTCAGCCGCGGCCTCGCCCCCGAAGCGGATGCACGCTGGTCCGATGCGGCGGCGATGCGGGCTGCGTGGAAAGAGGCGATCGCCGGACAGGCGTAGCGGCGGCACAACAGATAAGGCCCTCGCGGATCGCGACTTGCGAACTAGCTTCAGGAACTGTCGAGCCGCTACTGGTGCGGCTCCCGCCCCCGTGTCGAGTCCGCATGGACTTCTACACCAAAGCGTCATCTGGTCAGTCGCCGTCTTTCGATAGGCGTGCACGACGCACTATGGGGTGAACATGAGGCGCACGTCGTATCGGTCCATCCGCGGTCGCACAGGGGTCCGTGGGTAGCGGCGCCCAGCCGTCGCGTTCCGCAATGGCGATCGCGCAGCGTCTGATTGCCCGCGAATTCGCAGGGGCGACCAGGGACGACACGCAGGTTGCCGCGGCGTTACAGCGCGCCTGCGTGCGCGTTTCCAACGATTTGCGCGACGCGTTAGGCGTGGAGGGGTGCAAGGCCCTTTTTGCACGGTCACTTGTGCGGACGGAAGGAGAGCATCCCGCGCTGAAGCACATTCGCCGGCTCGACGCGCCCGGTATTCATCTGGCAGAACTGACCTCGAGCGTCGAGGCATTCGGAGTTGCCCCTGTGACGGCCGCGATCGAAGCGCTGCTCGCGACGCTCGTCGACATACTCGTACGGCTCATCGGAGAGGAAATGGCTAAACGACTCATTGATCCT